>CAIXDX010000100.1 GCA_903918335.1 uncultured Methylococcaceae bacterium
CCGTCTAATCTAATCCAGTCTTCTTGTTGCGTTAAGGGATTAAAGTCGATGTATTTTTCATAAGCATGAATAACGGATTCAGCTTGTTCAAATAAAATCCCCGATAAAACCAATTGTCCACCAGTGGCCACTAAAGCACAGATTTGTTCAGACATATCAATTAAAGGTTTAGCTAATATATTAGCAAGCACAACATCCGCCTGAAAGGGGTTAAATTGTTCGGGTAAATAACAGTGAATTTTGTCTTGTACTTTATTCTTCAAGGCATTGCTTTCTGTCGCAGTAATCGCTTGTGGATCAATGTCTACGCCATGAGCAATCTTGGCATCTAATAATACAGCTGCAACGGCTAAAATACCTGAGCCACAACCATAATCAATAACAGTTTTATGGTGTAGATCGTGACTAGCTAACCATTCCAAGCATAGTGCCGTAGTCGGATGTGTCCCAGTACCAAACGCTAAGCCAGGGTCTAAAGTTAAACAAACCGTATTAGGCTCATATTGTTCTTGATCTGTGGGGCAAACCCATAATTTGTCAGCGAATTTCATGGGTTGATAATATTCCATCCATGCCCGTTCCCATTCTTGATCATCCACTGCTTCATAATGCCAATTTCTTAAATCGGTTGACTTATACTGTTGGAATACTAAGTCTTTTATCAGATCAACATTCGCATCTAATTCATACAGCGCAACGACTTGGGTATTGCTCCAAATTTTAGTTTCCCCAATCCCCGGTTCATACACAGGCTCATCTTCAGCGTCCATATAAGTCACAGACACCGCCCCCAGATTGCTAAAAAAATCAGCTAATTGAGGAGCGGTGTTTTCATCAGTAATAACAGAAAGTTGATGCCAAGCCATAGTCGTGATGTTTGCTATAAAAAGGAGAGGGGATTGGATTCGCTTGTGTAATCCAGTGACTAACATTGAAGTGATGTACCTACCGAGATGGCCTTAATAGAATAGTGGCTATCTCGATAGATATATCTGAGTAATGCTTAATGTATGCCTAGTTTCTTTTCTAGATAATGGATGTTTTGTTGGCCAACACCAAATGCACTATCTTCCATAATCTCTTGTTGTAGAGGAATATTGGTTTTAATACCGTCAATGATGATTTCATGAAGGGCAGTTTTCATGCGGGCAATGGCGCCTTCACGCGTTTCACCATGAGCGATTAATTTACCGATCATTGAATCGTAATACGGTGGAACTTTGTAGCCATTGTAAATGTGAGTTTCACAACGGATACCTGGGCCACCCGGCATATGGAATTGATCAATTTTGCCAGGGCAGGGCATAAAAGTTTTAGGATCTTCAGCATTTAAACGGCATTCAATCGCATGACCGGTGATTTTTACTTGGTCCTGAGTAATTGACAAAGGTAAACCCGCAGCGATACGTAATTGTTCTTTTACGATATCAAAACCAGTCACCATTTCAGTTACAGGATGTTCAACCTGAACGCGTGTGTTCATTTCAATGAAATAGAATTCGCCTTTTTCATATAAAAACTCAAATGTACCTGCACCTAAGTAACCTATTTCGACACAGGCCTTAGCGCAACGTTCACCAATCGCTTTACGTTGTTCTTCAGTAATACCGGGAGCTGGAGCTTCTTCAACGACTTTTTGATGGCGTCTTTGCATAGAGCAATCACGCTCGCCTAAATGAATAGCATTACCAAAAGAGTCAGCTAGTACTTGGAATTCAATGTGGCGTGGATCTTCTAAGAATTTTTCCATGTACACAGTTGGATTACCAAATGCGCTACCGGCTTCTGCTTTAGTCATTTCAATGGCACTAATTAAAGCTGCTTCAGTATGTACTGTGCGCATACCTCTACCGCCACCACCGCCTGCCGCTTTAATAATAACGGGGTAGCCAATCTCTTTCGCCATTTTAAGGTTAAGTTCCTCATCATCAGATAGCGGATCATTATTGCCCGGTACACAAGGAATACCGGCTGCAAGCATGGCATTTTTAGCGGAAATTTTATCACCCATCATGCGGATGGTTTCTGCATTCGGACCTATAAATACGAAGCCACTTTGCTTAACTTTTTCAGAGAAGTCAGCATTTTCTGATAAGAAGCCATAGCCTGGGTGAATCGCTTCAGCATCGGTAACTTCAGCCGCACTGATAATGGCAGGGATATTCAAATAACTATCAGCAGATGCAGCAGGACCAATACATACTGATTCATCAGCAAGACGGACATGTTTAAGATCACGATCTGCTTCAGAATGAACAGCAACGACTTTAATGCCTAATTCTCTGCAAGCACGTAGTACACGTAGGGCAATTTCGCCACGATTGGCGATGACTATTTTACTGAACATAATTTTTCCGTTGCTTATTCAATGATGAATAATGGTTGGCCGTATTCGACTGGTTCAGCATTTTCAACCAAGATTTTTGTGACAGTACCGCTTTTATCCGCTTCAATTTGGTTAAGAATTTTCATTGCTTCAATAATACAAAGCGTGTCACCTGCTTGAACAGATTGTCCTATTTCAACGAATGTTTTAGATCCTGGTGAAGCAGAACGATAAAAAGTACCCACCATAGGTGATTTAACAGTATGTCCGACTACTTTTTCTTCTACGGGAGCATTTGCAGGAGCATTTGAGGGTGCAGCAGTTGGTGCCGCTACCGGTGCAGCATAAGTGATGGGTGCTGCGGCTACTGAATTACCGTAACGGTTAATGCGAATGGATTCTTCGCCTTCTTTAATCTCGATTTCGGCAATGCCTGATTCTTCGATAATTTCGATGAGTTTTTTTATTTTTCTAATATCCATTGATTTATTGTCTCTCGGTTAATATCTGATGAGCGGCCTGTAGGGCCAATGAGTATCCTGTTGCTCCTAAGCCTGAGATAACGCCAACAGCGATATCTGAAAAATAGGAGTGTTTTCTAAAAGGTTCACGTGCATAGACGTTTGATAAATGAACCTCTATAAAGGGAATTTTTGTCGCTAATAAAGCGTCTCTAATCGCAACACTCGTATGAGTGAATGCGGCTGGATTGATTATGATGAAATCTACTTGATCGAAGAAAGCTGCGTGTATGATATCTACAATTTCGTGTTCAGCATTACTTTGGTGAAAATTCAACTCGTGTTCTAACTCGATTGCTTGTGATTCAAGCAAAAGTTGAATATCAGCGAGGCTCTTATTGCCGTAGTGTCCAGGTTCACGAACACCTAATAAATTTAAATTAGGGCCATTTAATACAGAAATAGTCGCCATTTATAAAGGTCGTGATTAAAATTTTGATACAAAAAAGATGGGTAATTTTACCTTGTTTATGTTTTTTGTCCAGAGATTATGTAGTTATCCCAACATAGTCGCAATATAGCCTCTAAATTTAAGAGATTGTAAACTTATAGCGACATGTCTTAACTAGGATTTAGGCAATTTTTGAGTTATAGAGAGGCTAATGTTACTGATTTATGACAGCTTTACCCATTTATAGAAGAAATGCTTTGCAATTTCTGCTGTACATAAATAGAGCGTAACAATGCCACCAATTAATATAATGAGTGTGGGAGGTAGTGGTACAAATCCAATTATTTCTGCAAAAGGCGTATAAGGTAGGCTAAGAGTAATGATGACTATGCTAAAGGTGGCCAAGCTTAAATAAATACTAGGCCGAGTTTTAAAAAAGGCTTGGCTACTACGCACAATAAACACAATCAAAGCCGCAGATAATACCGATTCAGTAAACCAAGCCGTTCTAAATTCATCGGCAGGGACATCCATTAATAATAGCAACCCAAATGTCATGTAATCATAAATAGAACTGACAAAACCAAAGGTGATCATAAATTTACGGATAAATTTAATATCCCAGCGCCGTGGTTGCGAAATCATTTGTGCATCCACATTATCGGAGGCAATCGTCATTTCGGGGAAATCAGTCAGTAGATTGGTGAGTAAGATTTGTTTGGGTAATAAGGGTAAAAACGGTAAGAATAACGACGCACCGGCCATACTGAACATATTGCCGAAGTTTGAACTAGTGGCCATAAATACATACTTTAAAGTGTTCGCAAACGTAATACGACCCTCTATCACCCCTTGCACTAATACCCCTAAGTCTTTTTCTAATAAGACTATTTGCGCCGTTTCTTTAGCGACATCTGCCGCGCTATCTACAGAGATGCCGACATCTGCTACATGTAAGGCAGAGACATCATTAATACCATCCCCCATATAACCGACAACAAATCCGGCTTTTTTTAAGGCAAGGATAATACGTTCCTTTTGATTAGGTTCAACTTCGGCAAATAAATCGACATCAGCCACTTGGTTCATCAAGGCTAAATCACTCATGTGATGAATTTGTGGGCCGGTCAGTACCTCATGATCTGCTAGACCTAATTGCTTGCTAACAGTTGCGGCGACTAAATGATTATCGCCAGTGATGATTTTAAGGGTAACGCCCAATTCACGTAACTGTTGAATAGTGGCGGAACAGTTTGCTTTAGGGGGATCAAAGAAAGTTAAGAAACCCAAAAAGCATAATTCAGACTCATCATTATTATTTAATGACGATAGCTCCGGTACTTTCTTATAGGCAACGCCTAAGGTGCGGAAGCCTTCTCGACTGTATTGTTCGTAATATACTTCAATTTGGTTCCGTACCTTATCAATAGAGACAATTGAGCCATCATCCGCTTCTGCCGTTGTGCAGATATCAAGGATATTACTCAAAGCACCTTTGGATATTAACAGAGTATGGTCTTTATCTTTAATTAATAAGCTAAGACGTTTTCGGTAAAAGTCATAAGGGATCTCCGCAAGTTTTTCGCAGCCCTCTAAATCATAGGGTTGAAAGGTTCGGATCGCTTCATCAATCGGGTTATTAAAGCCCGTTTCAAAATAGGAATTGATATAAGCATAGCGACCGACTTTGGCGTTAGCGTTGCCATTAATATCTAACGTGCCCTTTAAATGTACGACGCCTTCAGTCAGCGTTCCAGTTTTATCAGAACACAGCACATTCATACTGCCAAAGTTTTCGATAGAGGCTAATTGCTTAACAATCACCTTTTGCGCCGCCATGCGTTTAGCACCATGGGCTAAATTAACACTGATAATGGCAGGTAAAAGTTGAGGTGTCAGGCCTACCGCTAAGGCGAGTGCAAATAGAAAGGAATCGACAATGGGTTTTGCTAAAAAGACATTAACAGCGAAAATCAGAATAACGAGTATTAAGGTGACTTCCATTAGCAAATAACCGAAACGTCTGATGCCACGTTCAAATTCTGTTTCGGGGGCTTTGTGTTTGATGCGTAAAGACAGTTTGCCAAATTCAGCGGCTTGGCCAGTTGCAACGACTAAGGCAGTGCCAGTGCCACTTTGGACATGAGTCCCCATCCATAGCGTGTTGTTTCTTTGGCTTAATGGAGTGTCGGCGTTTAATACACCGGGCAGTTTTTCTACGGGATAGCTTTCACCAGTTAAAAGTGCTTCATCAATAAATAGGTTTTCAGATTTTATTAATAAACAATCACTGGGAATGATGTCGCCGGCTTTCAAAAGGATAATGTCACCAGGAACTAATTTCTCACTCGCAATCTCATGCGGTAAGTTATCTCGCAAGACGCAAACGGTGATTTGCACGATAGCGAGTAAATCTTTAATGGCGTTAGCGGCGCCTTTTTCTTGCCAGAACCCCAGGCTACCACTGATAAAGATAATGATTAAAATGATAGCGGCATCGACTTTTTCATTTAAGTAAAAGGATAAGCCGGTAGCAAATAAGAGAATTAAAATGATGGAGTTTTTAAACTGAGCAATAAATAGTTTAAGGTTACTGCTTTGTTTTTTGGCGTTAAGTTGATTAGAACCGTATTGTTTAAGACGTTGCGCTGCGGTTTCTGAAGAGAGGCCGGTCAGTGAAGAATGTAATGAAAGGAGTGTTTGTTCAATTGAAACACTCCAAAATGGCTTTGAAGAGAAGTCTTGGGCCACTTTGAAGTGTTTCACTTTTAATCAGGGTTAGTAGGGTTAGTTAGGATTAATTAAGTCCAATCGTCGCCGCCATCACCGCCAAAACTATCATCGTCCCATGATGAGTTATCTGCAATACCAAAATCATCACCACCCAGATCATTATTGTAGCTGGCGTTGTTATTATCACCCCATGATGAATTATCAACTGGCGCATTAGCAAAGTTGTCCGTATGTTGAGCAGGGTGTCCGTCACCATCTAAAAAGTGATGGGCTAACGCTTCACCTGCAGCAACACCTGCACCTAAGGCAGCACCTGTTGCAAGGCTACCCATTAAACCAGAGCTTTGTCCGCCCATCGGTTGGTTAGGGTATCCGCCACCTGGATAGTTACCACCAGGATAGTTACCTGCTGGATTATTGCCATAAGGACCTGGATTTGGGCGTGGTGTATTGCCACCATAATTAACCGGTAGATTTGGTTGTCTTCTTTTCATTAAAGAGCTAATGATTAGCACAATAACTAATAGACCGATAAATAAACCTACAGCAGGTAGCCACTCTTTAGCCGCGCTAGGGATATTTTGTTCTGCAGGGCTACGTTGCACTATCCCAGTAGTAGGCAATGATAGTTGTTCTTTAAGATGTAACAAGGTGGCTGGTTTAACAAATCCTAAGCCAGGTTCTAAAGATTCAGCAGTACTCAATTCTGTTTTAGCTTCAGATAACAAGCCTTGTTTGGCTTTTAATTCCGCTTCAACAAAATGCGCTTTAGCGCTGTTAGGATGGTCAGCTAATACTTTATCCATCATGGCTTGTGCTTCTGCAAATTTACCGGCTTCTGCCGCTAAATAGACTTCGTGCATTGAGGGTTCATCCGCTGCAAACGAAGTTGATGTCATAAAAATTGAAAAGATAATGGTCGCAAAGGTAGTCGTTACGAGTTTAAACATTTAATAATCCTCAGTTGGTTTTGGATAAGAATAGCATAGCGCTATTAAATCAGAATGTCTGACCTATTTTCTTAAAAAGAATTCCATGGCGTGATAAATAAATCTATAAATCAGATAAGTGGGTCTTTTTGTAGGGTATTCGTTTTTTGTGCAATAATGTGGCTGCACCAGAATTCTTTCATACCCCTCATCAATGACTTTAGAGAGCACTTATGCGTATTTATAAAACTTTATTGATTTCTTCAATACTAATAACCAGTGGTTGCTCGGTTTATCAGGCCGCTGTGCAACCTGGGCCTGTCGATTTAACAGGGATTACCATAGGTACACCGCGTGAAGTGCTCATCGCTAAATTGGGGCCGCCCGCTGTAGAAAATAGAGATGCTGCAGGTCATAAACAGGATTATTTTGAATATAGATCAGGTATGGAAGAATTATCAAAAGCGCGAGTAGTGCCTTATGCCGTAGCAGATTTTTTTACTTTTGGCTTAGCTGAATTGGCGTTATGGCCCATGGAAGAAGTGGCCATGAAAGCGGCTACCTGTACAGGGGTGGCTACTTATGATAATAATTTAAAATTAACCAGTTGGCATTTACATAAGAAAGAAAAAGGCAATTTACCTTGTTAACGGCGGACTCTGTGTGCCTGAGACAGATTAATTATCTAATTTGAGCTCATACAAATAGAAATAGGAAATAATTCATGTCATAAACGCGCCATTGTCAGTTCACCCAGCCGTATATATACTTTACGAATTGTTTAAATCTATTATTTTGTTTATTAAACAAAATTTAATGACCTACTTCTATTTGGAGAAAAAATGAAATTCAAAAAATTACCTACTGTATTAGTGTTATCTACATTAGTCAGTGGTTGTGCCTCAGTGAGTGGTTGGAAACCCATAGTGGATTATCGTTTAGATAAACATCCCGATACTGTGCAACGTGACACATATGAGTGTAAGACGCTCGCTGATCAAGCATCAGATATAACAAAAGAAGTTGGCATGGGTGCGGCTGTTGGAGCCGTTACTGGTGCGGCTGGTGGTGCGGCAGTAGGCGCTGTTGCGGGTAGTGCGGCAACTGGTGCTGCCGGTGGTGCTCTGTTAGCAATTCCTGCTGGCTTGTGGGAAGGTTATCAGGCTAATGAAGATTTTAAACGTGCCTTTAAGACCTGTATGCGTCAACGTGGCCATACGCTTGTTAATTAATCATCAATTACAAAAGAATAAACATATTTACTTGTGACAAAATTTTAACTGCTATACACTCCAGCCTTAATTAACCCTAATAATTATAATGAAAGGGTGTTTTTAACGCAGGGGGAGTGTATGGCAAGTGAAATAAATGTTCAACGTCGTCGATTTTTAGGTC
>CAIXDX010000101.1 GCA_903918335.1 uncultured Methylococcaceae bacterium
ATGGATTTTGCGTAACTCACCAGTACCGATTGGTACAGTACCCATTTACCAAGCTTTAGAAAAAGTAAATGGTAAAGCTGAAGATTTAACATGGGAAATTTTCCGTGATACGTTAATAGAGCAAGCAGAGCAGGGCGTAGATTACTTTACGATACATGCGGGTGTGCGCTTACATCATGTACCTTTAACGGCCAAACGTATGACGGGTATCGTATCGCGTGGTGGTTCTATCATGGCAAAATGGTGCTTAGCGCATCACACAGAAAGTTTTTTATACACGCACTTTGAAGAAATATGCGAAATCATGAAAGCTTATGATGTGTCTTTCTCCTTAGGCGATGGTTTACGTCCAGGTTCTATTTATGACGCGAATGATGCGGCACAATTTGGCGAGTTAGAAACGCTAGGTGAGTTAACTAAAATCGCTTGGAAACATGATGTGCAAACCATGATTGAAGGTCCGGGTCACGTGCCTTTACACATGATTAAAGTGAATATGGATAAGCAGTTGGAAGAGTGTGGTGAAGCGCCTTTCTATACTTTAGGGCCACTTACGACTGATATAGCACCGGGTTATGATCACATTACTTCGGCTATTGGTGCGGCTAATATTGGTTGGTACGGCTGTGCAATGCTTTGCTATGTAACGCAAAAAGAACATTTGGGTTTACCTAATAAACAAGATGTTCGTGAAGGTATCGTGACTTATAAAATCGCGGCACATGCTGCTGATTTAGCTAAAGGTCATCCTGGAGCACAAGCGCGGGATAACGCGATGTCTAAAGCTCGTTTTGAATTTCGCTGGGAAGATCAATTTAATATTGGTTTAGATCCAGAGAAAGCGCGTGAATTTCATGACGAAACCTTACCGAAGGAATCTGCAAAGGTAGCGCATTTTTGTTCTATGTGTGGACCACATTTCTGCTCAATGAAAATCAGTCAAGATGTGCGCGAGTATGCTGCAGAAAAAGGTATTCAAGATGAGCAAGAAGCCTTGTTAAAGGGTATGGATGAAAAATCCAAGCAGTTTGTTAATGAAGGTGCTGATATCTATCATAAAGTATAATGTTTTTAGTTTTTTCTCTGGCTGTTCTAAGCTAGAATACTGTAAAACGAGTGTGGCAAAGGAGTGCCCGCTTTGTTTTTCAAAAATACCTCCCCTCTTTTAATCCCGACATTTGACTAGGCCATACTATGGAAGATAGAAAAAACATTATTATTAAAGTTAAATATCCTACTTCTGGCAAAACAGGCAGTGCCGCCAATCTTAAGGTTGTTGATCAATGGGATTTTAAGCGAATCGGTATGGTTGCCGGTAGTTTGTTGGTCTTTTTAGTTGTGTTGTTAGTGTTTTTATTTTCAGGAGATGATAAGTCCACTGAGCAATCAGTAAAGATTGCACAACCTATCTCTACTGAATCTAAAACTGTTGAAAAGCCGGTTTTAAAAGCTATAGAGCCCGTTGCTAAGGATATAGATACCTCTAAAACAGTATTAAGATCATTGCTGACTTTTAATATTAAAGACAGTGAGCCACAAGCACCTCTCACTTCACCTTTACATGTGAGTAAAACTAAACCTGTTTCAGTATTCTATTTTTCTGAATTGAATAATATGAAAGGTACAACGGTTTATCATGAGTGGTTGTTAGAAGGCGAGTTGATTACCCGTAAGAAAGTGAATATTTCAGGTGATAACTGGCGTATCACGAGTCGTCAGTATTTAAACGATAATATCAAAAACCACTGGGTCGTACGTATTGTGGATGAAAAAGGTCATCTGATTACTCAAATCCCTTTTCAAGTTATTTACGAATAACCGAGTTATCCATGTAGTTTAAGTGATACAAAAAAGCCTCATCATTGATGGGGCTTTTTTATAGTTAAAGTCTTTTAATCTATAAATCGTTTAGTTATGTCGCCAAAAGCATCAATTCTACGGTCGCGAAGGAAAGGCCATATTCTTCTAACGCGTTCTGATCTGGCGCCATCCAAAGTTGCAACTAATAACTTATTTTCTGTTGCATCCGCTTGCTCAATAAAATCCCCTTGCGGGCCAGCAATAAAACTATTGCCCCAAAAATGAATGCCGACGTCTGAGTCTGGCGCTTTTTCAAAACCAATACGATTACAAGAGATAACCGGGATACCGTTGGCCACTGCATGAGCTCGTTGGATAGTAATCCAGGCGTTTAATTGGCGTTGTTGTTCTTCTGATGTGTCTTCCGCGTCCCAGCCAATGGCAGTCGGATAGATTAAAATTTCTGCACCAGCTAAGGCCATTAATCTAGCTGCTTCTGGATACCATTGATCCCAGCATATTAATACGCCCAGTTTGCCTATGCTGGTTTTTATGGGGGTAAATCCTAAATCCCCCGGGGTAAAGTAATACTTCTCATAAAAACCCGGATCATCAGGGATATGCATTTTGCGATATTTACCCGCAATACTACCGTCCTTATCAAAGACGACAGCTGTGTTGTGATATAAACCGGGAGCCCTTTCTTCAAAAATAGTAGAGACAATGACTATTTGTGATTCTTTAGCAATTTCTGAAAGTATTTCTGTAGTAGGCCCCGGGATGGGCTGAGCAAGATCAAAAGTATGGTGATCCTCATTTTGACAAAAATAAGGCCCTAAATGTAACTCAGGCAATACCACTAAATCTGCATTAAGAGCAGCTGCAGCACGTATTTGTGCGATAGAAAAATCTAAGTTTGTTTGTCTGTCAGCATTACAAGGTTGTTGAACAGCAGTAACGATTAAAGGTGATTTCATAATCCAGTCATGGTGTGTTTCGATGTGAGGAATTATAAACTATTTTTAAAATTGCACGCCGTGCTAAGGTGCTTGAATGTTAGGAGGTTTTTAAGAGTTAGTGGGGTTTATGAGTAGATTAAAAAAATTTTAGATTGAAAATTCGTCTAATTACAATTATATGCTACTCTATGCGTCATTTTAACTGGGGGAAAAATGCAAGCAACGGTCAAGTGGGTTGATGGGGTGATGTTTGTGGGTGAATCCGGCAGTGGTCATGCAGTTGTGATGGACGGTCCACCGGATCATGGTGGTAGAAATATTGGCATGCGTCCGATGGAAATGATTCTTTTGGGATTAGGTGGCTGCTCATCGTTTGATGTCATACAGATTTTACAAAAAGGTCGTAATGAAATTGTAAATTGTGTGACTGAACTGACTGCTGAGCGTGTTGATGCAGTCCCCAGTGTGTTTAGTAAAATTCATTTACATTTTATCGTAAGTGGTAAAGGTCTAAATCCCGCTACGGTTGAAAGGGCAGTGAAATTGTCAGCAGAGAAATATTGCTCTGCTTCCATTATGCTAGGAAAAGCAGGGGTAGACATTACCCATGATTTTGAAGTTATCGAGGTTTAAAAGATTTGAATAAGTTGCAATTACATGGCTTTAACAATTTAACAAAGTCACTGAGTTTTAATATTTACGATATATGCTACGCTCCTGCTGAACAACAGCAAGCCTATATTGAATATATTGACGAAGCTTATAATGCTAAGAAATTAACGCAGATTCTAAAAGATGTGGCTGACATTATTGGCGCACAAATTTTAAATATTGCCCATCAGGATTATGATCCACAGGGTGCCAGCGTTACCATGTTGATTTCTGAAGGTGATGCGCCACCGCCGCCCAGCATGAATAGCCAATCACCGGGTCCTTTACCTGAAACGGTATTAGCACACTTAGACAAAAGTCATATTACAGTACATACCTATCCGGAAAGTCATCCTGATAATGGAATTAGTACGTTCCGTGCGGATATTGATGTATCCACTTGTGGTCGAATTTCACCCTTAAAAGCCTTGAATTATCTTATTCATAGTTTCGAATCAGATGTAGTCACTATGGATTACCGCGTGCGTGGTTTCACTCGCGATATCTCTGGTAAAAAACATTATATTGATCACAATATTACGTCGATTCAGAACTATATTGCTAAAGACACCCAAGAAAGTTATCAAATGATAGACGTGAATGTGTATCAAGAGAATATCTTTCATACCAAAATGATGCTTAAAGAAACTGAACTAGAAAATTATTTATTTGTTAAAGAAAGTAATTTAACTGGCGATCAAAAAGTAGAAATTGAAAAGAAATTGCAAAGAGAAGTGGCGGAAATTTTTTATGGTCATAATTACCGCCGTAAAAAAATTAAAGTCGCTGACGAAGAAAAATAATCGCCATTAAAAGTGATTCATATTAAAAAGGGCAGCTCTCTTAGAGGGTTGCCCTTTTTTGTATGCTTTCTAAATAATCTTTTTACAGCTAATTGTTCGCTTGTGATCTATTTACGAGCGCTTCGTTAAGTGCCTCATATTCTGGTAGTTTAGGGCGATACAAAAAGAGTCCTAAAGCCGATAGTCCTGTAAAGATAAACAAAGTGTTTTGTTTGTCTCCCCATATAAACATTAATACCCCGTAAACACCTACCGTTAGTATTAATAGCATTGATACGATGACCGTAGATTGATAACGTTTTTTAACCACTTCTCCAATATCGCCTTCAGAAAATGGCATGGTTTGGTTCAATCTTAATTGGATATAGCGAATTAAATTAGTCATCGGAAAAGTGATGATAGAGATAATGTACAAAATAGTTCTAATTAATTCGCGTTGATCATCCGCTAATACATGTTTAATTTGCTCTGCATAGCTTAAGCAAGCGGTAGTTGATATCAATAAAGCAGTCAGTAATAGACCTTGAAGTATCCAAAGAGGCTTTAGATCAGATTTTAAGATTTGAGCGTGTTCTGGCATGGGGTTCTCTATTAGTAAGCCTATCAACGGTGCTTAATTGATAGCTTTGTGACGACATTAAGTTAACATTTGATTCTAGCATAGTCGTATTTGGCACTGCAAACGGCTATTGCTCCACCATTGCTCATTGCTTCTTTAAGCTAACTGAGCATTACTCCACGACGATAGAGCACTCAACTAGCTATGGTGAGTGCTCTATTACTCTGTTTAAGCGCTTCAGAATGATGAGGGGTTAGTTTTTATAACTCATGAGTGCTGGGTTACATGAGTGGAGCACTCAGTGGTGTCAGTAGAGCACTCATGCAGTATGTTGGCGCACTCGGTTAGCTTGGCTGAGCGCTCTGTTAGTTTCATAGAACATTTAAAAATGCTAACTGAATGATTGTTTGTGTTTTTCGAGAAGGATTCTGTCTTATGCCACCCTCTTCATATAGGTCTATCCCAACCTAGATTTAAATTAAAAAAACCTTGCTTTTTGGCGAGGCTTTTTATGTTTAAAACTTATCCCCAGAAGCTGTGGATAACTCTGTGTATTACTGTGTTTATAAGTCCGTAACTGACTAATTTATGATAAATATTGTTAAATCGTCTAATATTTAGACAGTCAGTTAAGTTTAATTAAAATCAATGGCTTATTGTTATCTTGTTGGTTTTTATGTGTTTTATAAGGCAGTTTATTGGCATTTTCTTGTCATAAGATTTGTCAATATGTAAATGTGAGTAAGTGTTATAAATTTATTACATTTTGCTAACAGAAATACATCAAGTTATCTCTCAATTTGAAACCAATGGTGTGTCAATAAAAACCAATTAGTTATAATAAGAACTAGGTCAAAGAGTCCTCAACGGTTTTTTGTCCAATCACTGTAATAATTTAGAGGATAAAACATGGGTTTTTTAGTTGCATTAATCAAACTGGGTATCAAGTGGGCGCCAAAGTCTATTGTATTGTGGGTGCTTAACTATAAGTTGAAAGGCATCGCAGAAGTTAAGGATTATGCGCTTGATTTAGATGCTAGAACCGTTTATGCAAATACATTGTTATACGGTGAAACTGAAGCGATTGAGGTGCGGGCAGAGCAGTTTGGGATTATTTTAGAGGCCGGTGCTTACAAATTTATTTTGCAAAAAGCTGAATCTAATAAGCCATGGTTAACCAATTCTTTTGCGTTTGTATTAGGGAAGGTTTTACCCATTCCTGTAATTCCGTTATTAGCGCCTTTTATGCCTTTGGCTTATGCGTTGTTAAAGATTGAGTTGGAATTACCTGAGCCAAAAGTGGTCGCTGTTATTGAAGCGAAAAACTGATTTATAAAACTAAGCAGATTCGAGTGCAGATCTTTCGACAATCTGTACTCTTTGCGTAATGCCACATACCAAGGTGTAGGGAATAGTCTCGGCACACAATGCTATTTCTTCAACCGCCAAATTTTCTCCCCATAATGTTACGGGGTCGCCTGCTTTAGCTTTGGGTTGAGAGCTCAAGTCAACGGTAATCATATCCATAGAGACTCGACCAATTAACGGAACGCGTTGACCGTTAACCAATATGGGTGTGCCAGCTTTGGCATAGCGTGGATAGCCGTCACCGTAGCCGATGGCGATAACACCTAAGGTGGTATTTTTTGGACAAATCCATGTGCCGGCATAACCTACTTTATCGCCTTTGCTTAACTGTTTAACAGCAATTACCCGGGAATGTAGGCTCATAATTGGTTTTAAGTTAAGTTGAGCGCCCGTATTTTCAGTAAAGGGTGATATGCCATATAGCATTACGCCGGGTCTTACCCAATCAGTAATAGCAGATGGCCAGGCCAAAATTCCCGCTGAGTTAGCAATACTCCATTCGTTTTTGCTTGCTGTATCGAGCGATAATCCATTGACTGTATCAGTAAATGTGTTGATTTGTGTTAAAGATGTGGCGTCTTCTTTAACATCGGCATTGGCTAAATGCGTCATTAAATTGATGGGCTGTTTAATGATGGCACAGTGCTGTAGTTGTTCATAAACAGTTTTATATTCTCTGGGTTTAAAACCTAAACGATTCATACCCGTATCTAATTTCAACC
This sequence comes from uncultured Methylococcaceae bacterium, assembly GCA_903918335.1. Lineage (GTDB taxonomy): Bacteria > Pseudomonadota > Gammaproteobacteria > Methylococcales > Methylomonadaceae > Methylobacter_C. Next base: position 6,863 of record CAIXDX010000101.1, read on the forward strand.
AAATAGTGAGTTGGTTTTGCTCTGTTCTTTGGGCAAAAATAGCGAGTTGAAATGCTGAATGTACAACTGCATCTAATCGATATCGCAAAAACTCATCGAGTTCCTCGTGGCAGGTAAAGCCTTCTAAAACGGTAATGGGAGTTTCAACACCCGCTTGGCGTAATCTAATGCCTTCGTCAACACGAGCTACTGCAAAAGCATCGACTGGCTTTAATGCTTGGGCTATACGTAATAAGCCATGACCATAGCCATTGGCTTTGATAACCGCCATGATTTTTGCTTTAGGTGCATAGCGACGAACTTGTTCTAAGTTATGTTGGGCTGCATCGATATTGAGTACCGCGTAAGCAGCAGGGATCATTCATAATCCCCAGAACTATAAGGGGTGCCGGCAAAGTTCTCAAAGCGGGTATATTGGCCCAAGAAGGTTAATCTAACGGTGCCGAGAGGTCCGTTTCTTTGTTTGCCGATGATAATTTCTGCGATGCCTTTATCAGGACTGTCTTCGTTATAAACTTCATCTCGATAGACAAACACAATTAAATCGGCGTCTTGCTCAATCGCTCCTGAATCTCTTAAATCAGACATGACCGGACGTTTGTTCGGGCGTTGTTCTAAGTTACGGTTGAGCTGTGAGAGGGCAATGACGGGTACATTGAGTTCTTTTGCTAAGGCTTTTAAGCCCCTAGAAATATCCGAAATTTGTTGTACGCGGTTATCGCCACTGGAGGGTGATTGCATCAACTGTAAATAATCGACCACAATTAAGCCTAGTTGACCATGTTCTCGCGCTAAACGTCTTGCTCTGGCTCTAACTTCTGTTGGGGTTAACGCGGGGGAATCATCAATAAATAATTGCGTGCCGGCTAACAAATTAATGGCCGAGGTTAAGCGTGGCCAATCATCATCTTCTAATTTACCGGTTCTGACTTTGTTTTGATCAATACGGCCCAAAGACGACATCATTCTCATGGCCAAAGAGTCGCCTGGCATTTCCATACTAAACACAGCGACTGGATTATTGGTTTTTAAGGCGACATTTTCTGCCATGTTCATGGCAATAGTGGTTTTACCCATAGAGGGTCGGCCCGCTACAATAATTAAGTCGGCGGGTTGTAAGCCTGATGTTAAATCATCAAAATCAGTAAAACCGGTACTGGCTCCGGTAACAGAGCCTTCTTGCTCATAAAGCGTCTCAATTTTATCAACGGCTTGTGATAGTAGTTGCTTGATGGAGATAAAGCCACCCGCTTGACCACGTTGGCGTTGTTCAGCAATTCTAAATACCTGTCGTTCGGCATTTTCTAGTAGTTCTGCCGTATCTCTACCTTCTGGGTTAAAGGCTGAATTTGAGATTTCTGTGCCAATATGGATCAATTGTCTTAAGACAGAACGATCTCTAACAATATCAGCATAGGCAGTAATGTTGGCAGCACTCGGCGTATCCTTTGCCAGTAAGATTAAATAAGCTAAACCGCCGACGTTTTCTAATTCCCCAATACTTTTTAACGCATCTGATAAAGTGATAACATCGAAAGGAATTTGTTTTTCGGCTAGTTCTTCTATTTTTCTGAAGATAAGTTGGTGACTACGACGATAAAAGTCTGTTTCAATGACTCGGTCAGCAATGGTGTCCCAGGTTTGATTATCTAGCATCAATCCACCTAAGACTGATTGTTCGGCTTGGATTGAGTTGGGTGGAACCTTCATGGCATCCAGTGAATAATCACGGTCGAGGGTGTAGTCTTCGGACATATTAATTTTTTGAAAAAGAAGAAATCATATCATGATGAGCGTTTTCAGTCATGAGCATGCGATCTTTACGGGTGATGACGCTAGAATAATCTATAGCTATAAAGTAGACTTAAACTCAAATCTTGCATGTCTTATCATTTAAAGAGGGTTTTGCTTGGGTATTACAGTTTCGGCTAATAATAATCGTCAAACCCTTTATGTGGGTATTGCATTGGTTTTAGGTGTGATAGTAGGTGAGGTGCTTAATTTAACGTTAGCCGCTACCGAATCAACATCATCGAGTCTTTTATTGGAGCAGATTGTTGGGATATTTACCGTATTAACGGATATCTTTCTGCGGTTGATTAAGATGATAATTTCACCTTTGGTGTTTTCTATTTTAGTAGTCGGCGTCGCTAAAATGGGTGATATTCAAACGGTGGGTCGTATTGGTGTTAAGGCTATGTTGTGGTTCTTTTCAGCTTCTTTTTGTAGCCTATTGTTGGGTATGTTATTGGTAAATGTCTTAGAGCCAGGTAGAACACTGTCGATTGATTTACCGCCTTTAGATGCACAAACGGGTTTGGCTCAGGTTCGTCCTACCCTAGCTAATTTTGTAGCGCATATCGTTCCTAAAAGTATTGCTGAGGCAATGGTTGGTAATGAAATATTGCAAATTGTAGTTTTTTCAATGTTCTTTGGGGTGGCCTGTGCGGGAATGGGTGAAGTCGCTTTGCCAGTTGTGAAAGTCTTAGATTCATTAGCGCATATCATGTTAAAAGTGACTGCTTATGTGATGAGGTATGCCCCCGTTGCAGTATTCTCAGCTATAGCCTCGGTGATTGCTAAACAAGGAGTAAGTGTATTGATTAGCTATGGCAAATTTATCAGTGAATTTTATTTAGGCTTATTGTTGTTGGGCTTGTTGCTATGTTTTGTGGGCTTTTTATTTGTAGGTTCTGGTATATTGAGTTTGTTGAAGCATATTCGTGAACCTATGTTGTTAGCCTTTGGCACTGCGAGTAGTGAAAGTGCTTACCCCAAATTATTAGAGCAATTAGATCGATACGGCTGTGATGAAAAAGTCTGTGGTTTAGTGTTGCCCTTAGGATATTCGTTTAATTTAGATGGCAGTATGATGTACATGACTTTTGCAGTATTGTTCATCGCCCAAGCGTATGGAATTGATATGCCCTTGAGTGAGCAGTTCTTAATGATGCTGGTGTTATTGTTTACGAGTAAAGGGGTGGCAGGTGTGCCTAGAGCGTCATTAATTGTAATTGCGGCCACTCTATCTATGTTTAAACTTCCTGAGGCTGGATTGCTTTTATTGCTGGGTATTGATCAGTTATTAGATATGGGTCGGAGTGCGACTAATGTCTTAGGTAATAGTATAGCCGCCACAGTGATATCTAGATGGGAAAGGACAGATGATCTTTAATGAATTTGTCATGGCAGTATGATATGTTTTTAGCGTTTAAATCAATACCTCTGAAGTTATGATTACAACCCATCAAGTCTGTGAAATAAAGATTGTTCAACAAGAGGCAACCTTAGCGCTTGCTTTAGCGGGTGATTGGGTGCTGGATGCGGATACCCCATCGTTAGAGCCTTTATTGAAACAAATGCTTAAAGACTCCTCTATCAATCGTTTGGTATTTTCTACTGATGCCTTAGGGCGTTGGGATAGTTTGTTGATGACAGATTTAATTCGAATTATTGATCGAGGCGCTCATGAAGGTATTGAGGTAGATCTCTCTACTTTACCAGAGGGCATACAAGGGTTATTAAGTTTGGTTTATGCGGTGCCCGAGCGTTTAGATGCAAAACGGCATGACACAAAAAGACCTTGGTTGGAGCTAATTGGTGATGGCGCTATCAGTGCGGTACATGAGGTAAGCTCACTACTTACTTTTTTGGGTGAAACTGTATTAAGTGTTGGGGCGTTAGTAAGGGGCAAGGCGCGATTTAGAATGATTGATTTATGGATTAATATCCAAGACTGTGGTCCTTCTGCTGTCCCCATTATTACTCTTATTAGTTTTTTGATCGGTTTAATTCTAGCTTTTGTCGGAGCGATTCAGTTAGCCTTATTCGGGGCGCAAATTTATATTGCTGACATGGTGGGCTTGGGAATGACGCGAGAAATGGGTGGCTTTATGGCCGCTATTATTATGTCCGGTAGAACAGGGGCAGCATTTGCGGCGCAGCTAGGTACTATGCAAGTGAATAGTGAGATTGATGCGCTTAAAACGATGGGCTTTAAGCCAATGGAGTTTTTAGTATTACCGCGTATGTTGGCCTTGATTTTAGTCATGCCGATGCTTTGTTTTTATGCTGATTTAATGGGCATCATTGGTGGTTCTTTGGTGACAGTAGGTTTTTTTGATGTGTCAGTATTGGAGTATTTTGATCGAACGGCAGATGCGATACATCTGAAAGATTTAATAGTGGGTGTCACTAAATGCTCTGTGTTTGGCGTACTGATTGCCTTATCTGGATGTATGCGGGGTATGCAATGTGGTCGGAGCGCATCGGCTGTGGGTAAAGCGGCTACCTCTGCAGTAGTGACTTGCATTGTATTTATTGTGATTGCTGATTCAACAATGACGTTGATTTGTAATCGTCTAGGTGTTTAAAGTATGACGCCTCCTTGCTTAGCCATTAAAAACATGACTATGGCATATGGTGATTTTATTATCCAAAAAAATTTGGATTTTACCATTAACCGTGGGGATATTTTTATCATCATGGGCGGTAGTGGTTGTGGTAAGAGCACGTTGTTAATGCATTTAATTGGTTTACAACGCCCTGCTAAGGGACAAGTTTTTTACGGGGCTGAGAGTTTATGGGAAGCGGATATTGATGTTCGCCGAAGGATTTTAAATCGAACAGGGGTGTTGTTTCAAAGTGGTGCTTTATTAAGTTCCATGACCTTAGCTGAAAATATTGCCTTACCACTTTCTCAGCATACCAAGTTAGGCGCCATGCGTATACGACAGATTGTATCTTATAAATTAGCTTTGGTTGGATTGGCTGGGTTTGAAGATTATTACCCCTCAGAAATAAGTGGGGGTATGCAAAAGCGAGCGGGATTAGCGAGGGCTATGGCATTGGATCCGGAAATTTTGTATTTTGATGAACCTTCTGCGGGCTTAGACCCTATTAGTGCAAAACTCTTAGATGATTTGATTCGTAGCCTGCGGGATAACTTAGGGTCTACAGTGGTGATGGTGACGCATGAGTTAGCCAGTATTTTTGCAATTGGCACTAACTCAGTGTTTTTGGATTCAGAAACCAAAACGATGATTGCTCAAGGTTCACCTAAGCAGTTGTTATCTGAATCGATAGACCCTAAGGTGATTCGATTTTTAACGCGAGGCGAAATGGAAGAGAATGGTCTGCATAAAACAAATAGTCAGGAGCACAGTGAATCATGAGTAAGCCAGCTAATCCTCTAGCTATTGGGGCTTTTTTAGTGGGAGCCCTAGCGCTACTAATTATCGCGGTATTGGTTTTTGGTGGGGGGAAGTTTTTTAAAACAAAACTTGAATACGTTATCTACTTTGATTCAGCTTTAAATGGACTTAATGTGGGTGCGCCTGTTAAATTGCAGGGAGTACAAATTGGTACTGTCAAAGAAATCTCATTAGAGTTAAATGATGATGCTAAAAAAATCACTAAGCCGGTAGTCATAGAGGTTGATCCAGGCACGATTTTAGATTCTACCGGTCATCCCTTCCATGTCGTTGCTAATTTGGATGAGCGCAAGAAAAATGCCCAACAATTAATTGATGCTGGCTTAAAAGCACAATTACAAACTCAAAGCTTATTAACAGGCTTGTTATATGTAGAGTTCAGTTTTTATCGAGATGTGCCGATTAAATTGGTGGGTATTAATTATAAGGATCTCCCCGAATTGCCTTCGGTACCTTCAACTGTTGATCAAATTAAAGATGCTGCAGAACAAGTATTAACTAATATTAAGCAGTTACCCATAGAGCAAATGGTTAATGATTTGGCCATTACTTTAAAAGAATTACGTGTTATGGCTACTTCTGATGATTTAAAGAAAGATCGGGCGGCTTTGAGTAAAACTTTGAAAGAAACGGCCGTATTAATAGAAAAATTAAATCAAGAATTAACGCCTTTGGTTGCAAATATGAATGGCACGATGACGGATACTCGTTTTATGGTTAATCAATTTACGCAAGATATTCGTCCCGTATTGTTATCTACAGAAAAGACTTTAACCACAGCAACCAGTGTCTTGAACGAGTCCAAGCACGCTATGGGTTCAGTTGAAACTATGACATCACCCGATGCGCCTTTATGGCAGTCACTAGAAGCGTTGAGAGATGCAGCCAAATCCACTAAGCAATTGACTGATTATTTAGAGCGTCATCCTGATGCAATTATTTACGGTAAGAGTAAGGAGTAGTACGGTGCGATTAAATAGTAGGTTAGAACAAGGTTTTAAATTAAATCGCTTAGTGGGTAGTGTGGTTCTAAGCATAATGGTATCGGCCTGTGCTCATGATACTAAGCCGGTTGAGTTTTATAGATTGTCAGCTGATGTAGGTCTTAAGCAAAGTGCCAAATCCATTGTTAATACTAAAGAGGTAATTGTGGGCTTAGGTCCGATTAGAATTCCAGAATATCTCAATCGTTCGCAAATAATGGTCGCCGTTTCTGATAATCAATATTCGATATCTGAAGAGCATCGTTGGGCAGAGAATTTAGATCAAAATATTTTACTAGCTCTGTATAAAGTGTTGCCAGCCCAATTGAATACTGATCATGTGTTCAGATATCCTTGGTCCCAACGACAGGACATAAATTATCAAGTGAGTATTGATATATTGGATTTAACGATTAATCCGCAGGGGCAAAGTCAGTTTATTGCGCAATGGTCTATTAAAGTCAAAGAAAAAGCCAATATTGATAAGCGTTTTGAATGCAGTTTGCCAGCTTCTACGACTGATTATGCGTTGATGGTAAAAGTACAAAGCCAATGTTTAACTCAATTAGGGCAGGCTATTTCAAAATCTTTAAATGAATTAATGTAATTAATATGTTTTAGGTTTTAACTTGCTCTGTGTAATATTAGCTCTAAGACTAGTTTACTGCCAAAGTAGGCCAATAATAGCGATAGAAAGCCCAGTAAAGTCCACTTAATCGCTGTCATACCTCGCCAACCATATAATCTTCTGCCCACTAATAGTCCTGTAAAAATTATCCATGCCAATAGGGATAGAACCGTTTTATGGACTAGGTGTTGGGCAAACAAGTCTTCAATAAACAAAAAACCAGTGGTTAATGAAATAGTAAGAAAAATAATCCCAGTTGTTAACATTTGAAACAGTAAAGACTCCATGGTTTGTAATGGAGGTAATGATTGAATAAAACGTTTAGGGGGATGGCTTTTTAATTGTTGATCTTGAAAGGCTAATAATAGAGCTTGAAGCGCAGCGATATTTAAAAGGCTAAAGGCAACGATGGAAGTCAGAATATGGGCGCTCATTTCCCAATTATATTGAGAAAGAATTTGTGTGTTCTCAGGAAATTTGAGTTCTAACGCCAACATACTCGCGGCAGTTGGAAATATTGCAACACCCAGAGTTTCAACAGGTTTGTTGAATGAGGCTATTGATAATAATAAGGCCACAATCATTGCGACTAATGAGCTGGTACTAAAAAAACCGAAGTTAAAGCCTATGCTTTGGTGAAAGCTAAGGCCTATGAAGGCGATATGAGATAGAACGCCTACCCATCCTAAAAAAATTGAAGTCTTTTTATAGCGACTTTGCCCCTTGTTTCTAATAATTAGCAAAGTACTACTTAGATAAGAGAATATAGATAGTAGAGCAATTGCAGTCGCGTTCATTGGTATATTGGTAGTGTAGCCAGTAAAAATTAGCGCATGTTTGATAAGCATACAGTTTACAGGGTTAAATTTATTCTGTCATTGCAACGGGTGCAAAGCCTTTCATTGATATGTTAATATATCAGATTAAATAGTCCTAGCGCATTTGTACTGGCGGATAGTTTCCTTAGTTTAAACAACA
>CAIXDX010000102.1 GCA_903918335.1 uncultured Methylococcaceae bacterium
TTCTTCTGCAGATAAACTATCCACATAAGCTAAACCCTGCTCAATTAACTGTACTGCGTAGATATAAAGCTGCTCAAAATAATCAGAGGCATTGTACAAACCCGCCCACTCAAATCCCAACCATTTCACATCGCGTTCTATGGACTCCATATACTCGATATTTTCTTTTTCTGGATTTGTATCATCAAAACGTAAATTACAAGTGCCCTTAAACTCGCCAGCGATACCAAAGTTTAAGCAGATAGATTTAGCGTGGCCTATATGTAAATAACCGTTAGGCTCGGGTGGAAAGCGTGTGGCTACTTTGCCCTGATTTTTGTTTTCTTTAAGATCATGGGTAATGATTTGACGAATAAAATTGGTCGAAACGGGCGTATCGTTTGTAGTCATAACTTTGTAGGTAAGGAGTAGTGATATGTCATTTTAAAGTAGCGCGTTGTAAGGTACAAGGCGACAGTTAAGCGAATAAGCTATTTCTTCTGGATATAAAAAATCTGTTGGTTATCTTCTTTTAACAACGCCAAGATTTGATGCCCTGCTTGATCAGTAAATACACCAAAGTCTAAATGCGCCGCTGGATCAGTGGCGATAACTTTAACGACATCACCACTCTCCATGGCGACTAATATCTTTTTCAATCGCAATAAAGGCAAAGGACAGAGCAAACCGCTGGCGTCGACTTCGTGACTAAATTCAAGCATTGTTTAGGTACTCTCTAAGCTATAGAGTGCTTATAATACCATTCCCGAACCAATCTAAAAATGCTCTCGAATAAATGGACTATTTCCCTCTCTTTATTAAATTACAGAATAAACCCTGCTTAGTGATCGGTGCAGGTGAAATTGCCGCCCGAAAAATTGAATTATTAGCGCGAGCTGGCGCCAACATCACCGTAATCGCGCTTAAAATTAGTCATCATATCGCCAGTCTTGAACAAAAACACAAGTTAACTATTCAACAAAGAGCGTTTACCCCCAATGACGTACTTAATTTTACCTTAGTCATTTCAGCAACAGACAATAGAAGCACCAACGAATTAGTCGCCCAAAGCGCAGAAACCCACAAGATTTTAGTCAATGTCGTTGATAGCCCGGACCTATGTGGCTTTATATTCCCGGCAATTATTGACCGTTCACCTATTATTGCCGCAGTCTCTTCAGGTGGCGCAGCACCCGTTTTAGCGCGCTTATTAAGAGCCAAAATTGAAACCATTATTCCTCCCGCTTATGGCCAATTAGCACAGTTAGCAGAAAACTATAGAAACAAAGTTAAATCACTCATCAAAGAACCTGCTCAACGTCGTATCTTTTGGGAAAACATCTTTCAAGGATCGGTGGCAGAAGCCGTTTTTGCCGGCAATAATGGCAGTGCAGATCAACAATTACAGCATGCTCTACAGCAACAAAAAAACGCTACAACAGTCGGCGAGGTTTATTTAATAGGTGCAGGCCCAGGGGCGGCAGATTTATTAACCTTTAGAGCCTTGCGCTTAATGCAACAAGCAGATGTGATTGTTTATGATCATTTAGTTTCACCTGAAATTATCGATCTAGCCAGACGGGATTCAGAAAAGATCTACGTGGGTAAACAACGTGACAAACATACCCTACCCCAAGAATCGATCAATACCTTATTAGCAGACCTGGCTAAAGACGGGAAACGTGTTGTGCGTTTAAAAGGTGGAGATCCGTTTATTTTTGGTAGAGGTGGCGAAGAAATTGAAACCTTAATGGAACAAGGTATTCACTTTCAGGTTGTTCCTGGCATCACAGCCGCTTCGGGCTGTTCTACTTATGCTGGCATCCCCCTAACCCATAGAGATCATGCGCAATCTTGCACTTTTGTAACCGGTCATTTAAAAGATAACTCCATCAATTTAAATTGGACTCAATTAGCACTGCCCAATCAAACGATTGTCATCTATATGGGCTTAGTCGGTCTTGAAAAAATTTGTGAAGCTTTGATAGCCCACGGCAGTCCAAAAGACTTACCCATTGCTTTGGTTCAACAAGGCACTACAAATAATCAACGTGTGGTAACAGGTACTTTAGAATCATTTGCTGAAAAAATTGCCAACTTAGATATTAAGCCACCCACCTTAATTATAATAGGTACCGTGGTAACCTTACATAACAAATTGAATTGGTTTCAGTTACAAAATAATAGCTAATAACCTTTTATTCATTGCATAAAAAATATCTGTGCAAATCAGATATCAATATCGGTTGAATCAGAGTTCAAAGAGTATATCATTCGACAAGCTGACCTTGACCAGGTAAATAAATCTTGTAAACTGCCTTTTGTGACAATTTAAAATAAAAGATTGAATTTTTCTGATAAATTCCCTATTCTTTGCTGGTTTACTTTTTAAGCATAAAAATTTTCCACCAAGAGGACCTAGTTCTCTTAATTTTAAACCAAGAGGTCACTATGAAAAAAACACTTGCTACAGCAGCTGGTATTGTTTTAATCGCTTTAAGCAGCTCTGCTTTTGCTGACGAACAATTAGAAATTGGTCAAAAAATCTATGAACGTGCTTTCGGCCGTGGTTGTGGTACTTGCCATGACATCGCGTCAAATCCACAATTACCTGCTAACATCAAAGCCGGCACTTTAACTAGAGCAAGCTTCGAAAAAATCTTAAAAGAAGGTAAAGGCGGTATGCCAGTAGCAATCGCTGAAATCATGAAAAACAAAGCAGTAGAAAAAGCGGGTTACGGTGAAGATCAA
>CAIXDX010000103.1 GCA_903918335.1 uncultured Methylococcaceae bacterium
AGTTAAAAACAGTACAAACACAATCAGCGTCAACAGCAATAAGGTTGACTTATTACCGGTAGGCACGACGCGATCATAGACTTGTAACATATACAGCGAAGGCACGAGCATCAAGATATTGATGATCATGCTGAAACCTGCCGCAGATATAAAAGCACTCTTACAGTCTTTTAAAGCGAGGGTTAAATCAGAAGCATGAGTCGGGTTCATATAAAATTATTTTAATCTTCAAATGTTTCAAAATATTTATTTACTTGATTGCAAGTTGAGTGCATTTTTTGTGAACAGATTAACTAAAATGAGTTCTAGAAAAAATTTGTTTATTTTCATTAATTCTAGATTTTTTAGTTTAAATACTTCTTCAATAAACTCATTTTGATGAAAATTTTTAGCAAACAATACCAGTGTGTTTTTACTTTGTTTATCAGGATGACTTTGCGTTGTGCCCAGATGTTTGATAACTGAATAAATGAAATCTTGGTATCAAATATAACTTTAATAAAAAAGGGGGTTAGCTAAACTCAATGTTCAGCTAACCCCCCATTGTATGGGGTCTTAATTTTTAATGATTAAACAGTGAAAATTCCATTGGTTAATGTGACTGAAGTAACCCCCGTTAGTACGATAGTTTCAGCAGTAGCAGCAGCATCGTTATAATAGGTTAATGAATGGGAAGTTGCATCAAAAGACCACTCACCTGAGGCAACTACAGCAGCAGCTGATCCCATATCAGTACCTGTTGGAGCTGTGAAGAAACCAGAGCCATCAACATTAATAGTATCATTAGTAATTAAACCATTGATCGTAGTACCACCTGCTTGAGCAAAACCTAGAACAAAAGCCTCACCATGAAGTGTTGAAGATGCAGTAATAGTATCAACCCCTGAACCATCAATAACCACAGTAGAAAAGCTATTGCCACTTAAATCCACGGTGAATGCAGCGTTAGAAGTAGCACCTAGTGTTAATGTACCTGTTGTTGTAAGACCGGCTAGTGAAGCTACTGTTCCAGTATCAGTTAAATTAACATCATAAGCAGAAGATAAGTGAACATTACTTAAACTTAATGCTGTATCTATATCCGCAACTGAACCAGACAATTCAGTGACTGCAGTTGCATCTACTATTCCACCTGACAAGCTAGTAGTAGCAAGACTATCTATAGCAGCAACATCAGCTGAACCCGCGTCAATCGTAGCTGTTAAAGTATGAGATAAACCAGTAATTTGAGTGTTAATTAGAGCGCTTGCAATATCAGTTGCAGAACCCGTTAAGCCAGTTACCGCACTTGCATTGAAAATACCTGTATAAACATCACTTAAATTCAAAATCGTATCAATCGTATTCAAATCAGCCGCATTAACTACGCCTGCATTAATTACGATACCTACGGTATGTGACAAGTTCACATTATTTGGGATTAATAAGTTAGCAAGTTCACTTGCAGTACCAACTACACTCACCACACCGGTAGCGATTACGATAGCATTGGTTTCACTTGCTAGCATGGCTAAATCAGTAGCATTAACAGCAACAGCACTGACTACATTAAATGTAATATTGTTAAAGCCTAATGCATTAACATTTGGCGCATAAGTCAATAACGTAGCGATGTTAGTATCACTGACTGTGGCAGTAATTTGACCTTCTGTGTGCAATGCTAAACTATTTAACTCAATTACTGTAATTGCAGTCGATACGATGATTGCATAAGTAGTCGATAAACTAGTAGATAATGTTGAAGCTAGTGCTGTATCAATAGCAGTTTGCGTACCTGTGATTGATGTCACTTGTGATGCATCAATAGTGCCCGTACCTAAAGCAACACTAGTAACAATATTGTTCAAATCAACTGCTGTTGCATTGCCTACAATTGATGCACTTGCTGCTGTACCAATATTAAAAACACTAGTATGACTTAATACATAAGCAACATCGTTTGCAGAACCTGAAAAAGTGCTAACGGTAGAGGTATCGATTTTGATAGTTGTTTTTTGAGACAATAAAATCAAATCAAGTGCTGCTGCAGTAGAATCAGTCACAGAAATAGTTAAATGATTAGTTGCTCCACCACCCGCTGGTATAAATGTATCTAAAGTAGCTAAATCAGTGTCACTAACTGTTGCAGTAATAATTCCTGAGGTGTAAAGCGACAAGAAATTAAGTTCTGCAACTGTTACTGTATCTGAAGGATCTAAAGTGATTGCATAAGTAGGATATAGATCAACACTCATATTTAGTAAAGCTGTATTAATATCTGCTTGTGTACCTGTCAATTCAGTGACTTGAGATGCATCGATAATACCAGTGTAAATACCTGAAGCATTTAAAGCAGTAAAGATAGTGTTTAAATCTGCTGCATTAACTGAACCTGCATTAACAGTTACGTTTAAAGTCGTTGAAAAGTATACATTAGGTAAGCTTAATAAGCCGGCAAGGTCACTGGCTGCACCATTGATGAGAGCCACGTTTGTCGCATCTACAGGTACATTAGTTTCACCCGCAATTGTAGCTAAGTCCGTTGCCGCTACAGGTGTGAAACTATCGCTAGTTATGCTAAAAGTAAGGTTGTTAATGTTTTGGGCATTAACATTAGCTACATAAGTTAATAAAGTAGTAATGTTAGCATCACTTATTGTGGCCGTGATTTGACCTGCTGTATGTGCTGTTAAGATATTTAGCTCTGCTACAGTAATTGCAGTTGAGACTGTAACAGCATAAGTAGTCGATAAGCTTAAAGTTGCTGACGCTAAAGTAGTATCGATAGTTGCTTGAGTACCTGTAATTGATGTCACTTGAGTTGCATCAATAGTACCTGATGATAATTTGCTAACTATAGTATTTAAATCAAGCGCTGAAGCTGTTCCCGACACTATAGCACTTGCTGTAGCGCTAACAGTAACAGCACTTGCATGGTTTACTACATATGCAACATCAGTTGCCGTACCCGTAAAAGTAGTCACTGCATTGGCATTCACAGCTACCGTTGTTTTTTGAGATAGTAATACTAAATCATGTGCATCAGCAGTAGTATCTGTGACTGTGAATGTAATGTTACCCGTCGAACCACCGCTAGTTACAAATGTATCTAAAGTCGTTAAACTTGTGTCACTTACAGTTGCAGTAATAACACCGTAAGTAAATGTGGCCAAATAATTTAGTTCAGCAACAGTTATTGTATCAGTTGGCGCTAATGTAATAGCAAAGGCGTAAGATAAATCAGCACTCAATGCAGCTAAAGCAGCATTAATCTCTGTTTGTGTACCTGTTAATTCAGTTACTTGTGTTGCATCCAACGTACCAGTCGTTTTTAAGGCAATTGCAGTTAGACTTGCTGCAGCAACTGATGCATCAGTAATGGTAATATTCAAAGCATTACCAGTGCCATTGATTGTTAATAGTGTAGCAACGTCATTTTCAGTGACCGTCGCTGTAATGACACCCGTAGTATGAGTTTCTATAGTGTTTATATCGGCTACTGATACAGTATCTGAAATTATTATAGTTTCAGTTCCTGAAAGTGTGATACTTGTAGAATTAATAGCTGTTTTAATATCTGCAACAAGACCAGAGATGCCGGTTAAAGCGGTAGCAATAACTGGTTTAGTAATTAATGAGTCAATTGTGTTTAAATCTGCAGCATTAGCAATACTTGCTGATACCTTAACATCCACATTTGCAGAATGACTAATCCCTGTTGAACTTAACGCTTGTGCAATGTCTGCTGCAAGACCTGTGATACTTGTTACAGCGGTTGCCACAACAGTTTTAGTTGTGTTTGAATCAATTGTGTTTAAATCTGCTGCATTAGCAGTACCTGCTGATACTGTAACACCCACATTTGCAGCATGACTAATACCTGTTGAGCTTAAAGCTTTTGCAATGTCTGTTGCCATACCGGTAATAGAAGTAACCGCTGTCGCCATGACTTGAACAGTAGTTTTGGAATCAATAATATTTAAATCATTTGCAGTTGCAGTTTTGTCAGAGATCGTAATCGCATAAGCATTACCGACGCCAGTTAAAGTTTTTAGGACACCGATCGCATGATCACTTACTGTTGCAGTAATAACTCCAGTAGTGTGTGTGTGAATGGTATTTAAATCAGCTACTGAAACACTTCCCGATAAGCTAATGTTAACATGTGATGATATTGTGATTCCTGAAGTCGCATAAAGAGCTTTAACTTGAGTTGCCGTTCCAGTAACAGTTGTTACTGCAGTCGCATTAACAACGGCTGATGTTTTACTATGAATAGTCGTTAAGTCCGTTGCAGATGCTATGCCAGCAGATACAGTGACAGCAACGTTTGCTGCTTTTGTAATGCCCGTAGAATTAAGCGCAGTTGCAATATCTGCAGCCAAGCCAGTGATAACAGTAACTGCTGAGGCATTAACCGCAACAGTTGATTTTGCATCTAATTTATTTAAGTCAGTCGCAGCGACAGAACCCGCAGCAACTGTGAAGGTAACATTAGGACCTGTATTGATGCCAGTTGAGCTAATTTCCGTAGCAATTGCTGACGCAGTACCTGTGATAGTCGTTACCGCCGTTGCATTAACTATACCAGTTGTTTTGCTATCAATGGTTGCTAAATCAGTTACAGAAACTGACCCAGCTGATACAGTAACACCAACATTTGTAGCTAAGGTAATACCCGTTGCAGTAATTGCAGTTGCAATCTGTGTTGCTGTACCCGTTATTGTCTTTGCTGCAGTTGCTACAACTTTACCTGTCGTAATTGCATCAATCAAATTTAAATCATTTGCGGTGACAGATAAATCAGTCACTGTTGCTGCAGTAATTGTAGCGGGTGCTCCTGTCGTATGGGTACCTAAGCGGATTAAATTTAATTGCGCGATGGTTGCATTATTGTTTCCACCACCGTTGTTTATTGTTAATTTATCACCTGCTTTCCAGCCTATGCCGTTTGCTAAATTAGCAGCAGTGTTTGTGATATTTGCCATAATTCTTTAACTCCTAAGATGATTTGTGTTGAATCGAATTAATAAAAAGTTGAGTTGTCTTGCATTAATAAACGATTTATGGATATGTCTTCGATGATTAATTTGCACAAAATTATGTTTTAGACAGAACGTATTACAATGTTCTATTAACCGTGTATTCAAAATGGTTTGAATATCACTAAACTCCCATCTAAGTGATAACTAACATATAACAAGTCAACAATATCTTTAGCCACAAATTATGTATCTTGAGAAAGAGTCATTATTGCTTCAGCATGTTAAATAGTTAGAAATAGTCTGATTTGTCATAATATTAAAATAAGATGTTTTTATTAAACGGGCCTATTTAATATGAAAACTATTTAACTTTTGTACATTCACATACTATTTGTCGAATATTACGTATTGATTAACGTTTGATTAAGGTTGTGTGATTTGTAATGCGTTTTACTTTAGTTGAATGGTTTGAAGAAAGACGGTATTTAGACATAAACTAAAATCAGTGGTGCTAGTAAACACACTATTCGCTGCTAAAGGGGGGTATTTCAAAATTTGCGCTAGTTATAACTAAAGCCACGAAATATTGCTTGGTGTCTTTAGTCGAGGGCGGATGTTTCACTATCAGCTAAATATGGCAGTATAAAGACCGACAGTCTCATTTATCCTAAATAAACGTTCCACCCTGATTTGAAAAGACATCAATTTATAATAATAACTAAAAGTTTTTTAAGTTAGACTAGTTATGATATTAATGAATTGATTTTGTTAATGTAGCTAAAGTTTCTTTAGCTGTTGAGAAACCATAAAAATCAGAGTTTTTAGCGATAGCTTTTTGTAAATATTTGATCGCGTTGTCCGTATCTTTTGATTGGTAATAAATCATCCCCAAATGATAATTGCTTGCAGGTAATTCTGGATTAATAGCAATAACTTTTAGCATTATCTCTTTGGCTTCATTATATTTACCTAATTTGTAATTTAACCAACCTATAGTATCTAAACTATGTATATTATCTAATTTTCTTAAAGGTTCTGATAATGAATAAGCATTATCAAGTGTCATTTGATCTTTACCAAACTCCGTCAAACAAATAACTAAATTATTCAGTAAATCTAGAGAGTTTGGGTTTAATTTATAAGCCTCTTCATAGGTAAGAATGGCTTTATCATGGTCGCCCAAAGCGTTATACATACTGGCAAGATCATTCACTAGTTCTAAATTACTTTTAGTATTAGTCAAACCTAATTTCAACGCTTGAAGAGCATCTGTTTTTTTGTTTTGAGCATTATAGGCAATGGCAAGCATATGATAGGGTACTGTCCAATCTGGTTTAATGATAGATGCTTTATTAAATGCTGAAACAGCATCATCAAATTTCTTATCGTTAAGATAAATACTACCTAACATGTTGAGGAAGATGAAGTTCTTTGGTCGTTGTTTTAAACTTTCAGTTAAAGTTGTTATCGCTTTATCAGATTGCTTAAGTGATATATAACTTCTAATCAATTGTGTCATGGGTTCAATAGAATCAGGTTGTTTAGATAGTGCTTGTTCAAAAGCCTTAATACCTGCTTCTATCTTACCCTCTGCTTGATATCCTAGACCTGATAGATAAAAACCAACGCCTTCATCTGAGAATGTAGATTGAATACGTTTAGCAAAATCTTGAGTTTTGTCCCATTGTTTTTGAATGCTATAAATATTATAAGCACCTTGCAGGGCTAGTTTGCTTTTTGGATGTTCTTTAACGATTGTTTCAATCAATTGAGATGCTTGTTCTTTAGCACCTGTTTTTAATAAGACATTTGCTAATTCAACAGCCGCAGATTCATCATTAGGAGTGATGGCTAATATTTTTTGCAAATTTTCCTTGGCTAAAACAGGGTCATTATTTTGAATATGCGCCGTACTCAATAGTTTAAGTACGGGTACATTTTGAGGTTGGTCAATCAAAACACTACGAAAATCATTGATTGCATCGTTTAATTTTCGTTCAACTAAGGCAATTTCACCTCGTAAAACAATTGAGCCCAAATCTTGTGGATGATCTTTTAATATTTGGCTGTTTAGTTCTTTTGCTTCATTAACACGTTGTGTAGAGAGTAATAAACTAGTTAGTTGAGTTTGCGCTTTTAATGTATTTGGACTTGATTTATCTAAATCGATTATTTCTTTTAAAGCTTCTTCTGCTTTATCTGTATGATTTTGGGCTAGTTCTAACTTAACCAATTCAAAACGTAATTCTATATTTTCGGGAAATTGATCAATGAGAGGCAATAGTTCAGTCATTGCAATTTCAGGCGACCTTTTATCATATAAAAAATCAACTAATAATAATTTCGCATTTACGTCATCTGATAATTCTTCAACTGCAGTACGCAATACTTGTTCTGCGTCATCAATTTTTTTATTTGCCACCAAATACAGCATTAATGATTTACGATGTTCAAGTTTTTTTGGCTCAATCTTAATGATAGATTCTATTATCATTTTTGCTTTATCAGACTCATTTAACTGTAAATAAATATTTGCTAACAGTGATAAGCTAGAGATGTCGTTAGAATGCTTTTCGCTGATTTTTTGAAGACTGGCAATGGATTGATCAGTCCTACCTATTTTAAATTGAATGCTAGCTAATAATAGATTGGCCTGTAAATTATCAGGTTGTTTATTTAGTATCACATTTAATTCGGTAATAGCATTATCCGTATTATTTTTAAGGATTAGTACGTTAACTAATAATATTTTAGCATCCATGTTAGTTGGATCATTAGCAAGCAATTCATTGGCAATTTTTTCCGCGTTATCAACTTGATTAGCAGATAAAAGTAATTGCCCTAAATTTAATTTTGCTAAATTATTTTTAGGGTCTTCTGCTAAGACTGCTAAATATTGATTCGCAGCATTTTGAGCATCACCTAATTTAGTTAAAGCTTCTGCTAATTGGAAGTGGGCTTCGGTATCTTTAGGATCTAGTTGGACTGCTTCTCTGAAATAAAAGACAGACTTAGCGTAATTTCCGGCAGAAAATAATTTTTTACCTTCTTTAATTTTATTTGATTTTTCAGCGCATCCTGAAGTGACAATTAATACGGATGAAAATGTCAGAAAAATAATATTTCGAAATAAATATGATAGGAGCATGAATAATAGGCCAATGAGTGTCGAATAGATATGAAAATAATCGGTATGAGTTGGCAAGGATGAGTAGTGAATTATTAATGTATTCATTAGTCATGATCCGCATAGTATAAGTGTGGTATGTTACGATTTTATGAATTTTTAAAATAATATTCTAATAAAACTTGAGATAATTAACTGATGGTTCGTTAGTTATTTTACTGGTGCTATTTTGATTGTCACTTTTACAGTCAGTCAAAAAGATATTTCAGTTTCATGAAAAAGTATGCGTCATTAAACAGTCATATTTAGTGTTTATAATTATTAATTATGAAGAATGTCTTTTTAAATAATAATTTCTTAAGTTTCAAATTTATCACCCAGCAATCTATGGTATTGTCAAATTTAGCGTTTGTTTTATCGCTTTTATATGCCATTATTTTTGTTATATCACTATTTGATTTTTACGCGCCGCCCTCAAGTTCAGTCCCTATCTCTCACACGTTTTTATTGCCACAAGCTGGTTCAGTTTCGGACCCGGTGGATTATAAAATAATAAAAGACTGGCATTTGTTTGGACAAGATTCTTCTGTTCATATTAACGAAGGTGAAATTAAAAATACATTTCTTCAAATCAAATTATTGGGTGTTTTTTTATGGCCTAATGAGATAAATAAAAATTATGCCATTATTGAAAATGAAGATAAAACTCAACATAAATACCATCAAGGTGATGAGTTGCCAAATGGCAGAGTTTTACAATCAATAGATAAAGAGCAAGTGATATTGCGACACAATCAGCAACAAGAGTCACTTACTTTAGACAGGAAAAGAACTGGCCTGTCGTTTATCAATAAATAAATTTCTATATATTAAATTAATTCTATGCGCGCTAAATTGTTTATCTGTTTATGTTTGATTGTGTTTAGCGTTTATGTAAATGCGCAAAATGATGAGTTTTCTCTTAACTTAAAAGATGTAGACATTCATACATTAATAGAAACAGTTGCAGATGCAACGGGTAAAAATTTTATTGTTGATCCGCGTGTCACAGGTAATATATCAGTTATTACATCTACACCTATGAAAGCCTCGCAAGTATATGATGTTTTTTTGTCTATACTTAAAGTGAATGGTTATGCTGCTGTGCCTAGCGGAAATGTTATAAAAATTGTGCCTAATTTATCTGCAAAAGAGGATGGTTTAGAAAGTCAGATTCGTGAGAAAGCTATCAATGGGGACGGGCAACTCACTCGAATTGTGCAGGTAAGTCATGTTGATCCTGTTTCAGTTGTACAAACATTATTGCCATTGATGCCACAACATGCATTTTTAGCGGCAGTAAAGGAAAGTAAAACAATTATCCTTTCAGATACCGCTTCTAATGTTAATCGATTAGCTTTAATGATTAAAGAGATAGACCGTAGCGATACCCATAATATAGAAGTAGTCACTTTGAATTATGCAATAGCAGAAGATTTAATCCTGCCTATAAATACGCTTATTTCTAATCTTATGATTGGGAGAACTGTCTCTAGTGTTCCGCTGGTGGCAGATAGTCGATCGAATTCGATTATTATTGGAGGAGATCCTGAGTTGCGTAATCAATTGAAAGTGCTAATACGAAATCTTGATGTTCCTAATCCTCCCAGGAAAGATGGTGAAACCGAGGTTATTTATTTGCATTATGCTTTAGCAAAAGACTTAGTTGAAACCTTAACTGGCGTTGGTAATAAAAAGGACGAAAAAGCTGATCAGTCTAAAACTTTAGATAGCACTCAAAAAGATTTCGATATTAGAGCAAACACTGCTACTAATGCATTGATCATTACTGCACCAGCAGAAATCATGGCTTCTATTAAGGATGTCATAAAAAAATTGGATATTCGAAGGGCTCAAGTTCATATAGAGGCAATTATTGTTGAAGTAAACTACGATAAACAACAGAACGTGGGGGTTGAGTGGCACACTAAACTGGTCAATAACGGTGTTGCTGTCACTTCGTCGCCTGCTACTTTAGGGAGTATGCTTAGCGCAGCAGGTAAAGGACTCAGTGTAGGCTATATGGTGGGTAGCGAATTACGTGCATTAATGAATGCTTTTGCAAGCGATAACAATGTCAACGTGCTATCAACTCCTTCGTTGGTAACAATGGATAATGAAGAAGCTAACATGATTGTTGGTCAAAATATCCCGATACTTAGTGGTAGTTTTACAGCAGTGGCTGGGCAGGCCGGAAACGTAGGTTCAACTTATGTTCGACAAGATGTCGGTGTTAAACTTAAAGTTACACCGCAAATTAACGAAGGTAACGTCATAAAGCTAAAGGTTAAGCAAGAGGTGTCTAGTGTTGATAATACTGTGATTCCACCTGCAGGCTCTAATCCAGGACCTACGCTTAATAAGCGTGAAATAGATACTTCTGTGTTGGTAGATGACGGGAAAATCTTAGTGTTAGGTGGGCTTATCAGTGATGATGTTGAAGTTACAGTAGATAAGGTACCTGTCCTTGGAGACTTGCCGTTTATAGGTCATGCCTTTCAAAACAATGTAACGTCAAATATAAAAAAGAATTTAATGGTTTTTTTACGTCCAGTCATTGTTCGTGATCCAGATAAAGCTGCACTTGTAACCAACGATAGATATAACGAGTTACGCAATCTTCAACAACAATCCGCAAAGCGCGGTTTGTTATTAATGCCTAATGAACATGAGTCTGTACTCCCTGTATTAACGCCTGAAAACGCCAGTAATATGGCAACGGTGCCGGTAATTAAATAATGAGCGTAGATGCTGCGTTTGATTCTACCCAACTGGAGTTAGGTCTTAAAATACCATCTTATAGTTTTGCTAAAAGACATGGTGTTTTAGTAAAAGTAAATAAGGATAATCAAACTGAGCTTATACATCATAAAAAAGTATGCATGCAGGCGTTATTTGAAGTTCGTAGATTAGTCGATAAACCTATAAAGTGTCTTGCTGTCAAAGAAGATGAGTTTGATCGTTTATTGCAAGAGACTTATGAGCAAAAATCTGGCCATGCACAACAAATGGTTGATGATATGCAAGACAGCATGGACTTGTCATATATGGCTTCACATCTTCCCACGCCAGAGGATTTGCTAGAGAGCGCTGATGAAGCCCCCATTATTCGATTAATTAATGCATTATTAACAGAGGCCATTAAAGAGAATGCATCAGATATACATATTGAATCATACGAAAAACGCATGGTGGTTAGATTTCGTGTGGATGGCACTTTACGGGAAATTTTAGAACCTCAGCGCGAATTTGCGCCTATGGTTATTTCTCGACTCAAAGTGATGGCTAGATTAGATATCGCTGAAAAAAGATTGCCACAAGATGGTCGAATCTCTTTGAATATTGGCGGTAGAACTGTGGATGTGCGAGTGTCTACCTTGCCTTCGGGTCATGGTGAACGTGTCGTATTAAGATTACTTGATAAGCAAGCAAATCAATTAAATCTCAAACAAATCGGAATGGCTGATCAAGAATTCGACTGTATTCAAGAAATGATTACAAAGCCCCACGGTATTATATTAGTCACAGGCCCTACCGGTTCAGGAAAAACCACCAGTTTATACGCCATCGTCAATCAATTAAATGAGCGTACCCGTAATATTCTGACCGTAGAAGACCCCATAGAATTTTATCTAGACGGTATTGGTCAAACCCAAGTTAACAGTAAAGTTGAAATGACGTTCGCCAAAGGACTGCGTGCCATATTAAGACAAGATCCCGATGTCGTTATGGTAGGTGAGATTCGCGATAAAGAAACAGCAGAAATTGCTGTCCAAGCAAGTTTAACAGGTCATTTAGTTTTATCAACTTTACACACAAATTCTGCGGTAGGGGCCATTACTCGTTTAAGAGACATGGGCGTAGAGCCATTTTTATTGGCTTCTAGTTTAGTGGGTGTTATTGCCCAACGTTTAGTGCGTAAATTATGCTCATTCTGTAAAGTGTTAGTGACTGTGCCAGTGAATGACCTAGAAAAATTGGGCTTAACTGCGGTAAACGCTGAGCAGACAGTCGCAATTTATGAAGCCCAAGGGTGCAGTCACTGTGCTCATAGAGGTTATAAGGGCCGTGCGGGTATCTTTGAGATTATTTCGATTGATTCTGCTATGCGTAGTTTAATTCATGATTGTGCGGGCGATCAGTTTTTAGAAAAACAAGCGCGGCAGTTTTCACGCAGTATTCAAGAAAGTGCTTTAGAAAAAGTTCTAAAGGGTGAAACCAGTTTGGATGAAGCGATACGCATCACTCAAAAGGATTAAGCGATGCCTGTCTTTGAATATAGAGCCCTAAATACCGCCGGAAAAACGCTAAAAGGCAATATTGAAGGGGATACCCTTAAGTTAGCAAGACAGAATCTAAAAAACCAAAAGCTCATACTACTCGATATTGTAGAAGTCCATAAAAAAGAGCATGCGGGTCAAACGGGTTTAATATCGCAACGCATCAGTATGCGGCAACTCGCTCATATTACCCGACAATTAGCGGCCTTATTGGGTTCTGGTTTATCCATAGATGAAGCACTGGGCATTACTGCAAAGCAACTTGATTCAGCAAAAGCCAAACGCATTTTATTAGGTGTCAGAAGCCGAATTATGGAAGGACAAAGTTTAGCGCAAGCTTGCTCTGCCTTTCCTAATTCATTTCCGGCGCTTTATCGAGCGACAGTTGAGGCTGGAGAGTCTTCAGGTAAATTGGATCAAGTATTACAACGTTTGGCTGATTACATGGCAGATAAAGGTCAATTACAAAGTAAGTTGCAGATGGCTATGATTTATCCCGTCATGTTAACTTCTGTTTCGATATTAGTGGTGATAGGTTTATTAGCGTATGTGGTACCAGAAATCACCAGTGTCTTTGATAAAATGGGCGGTGAACTGCCCACAATCACTAAAGTATTAATTGCCTGCAGTGATTTTTTTAAGCATTACGGTTTAGTATTAATTGCTGTTTTAATCGGTTTGGGGTCAGCTTTTAAGGCGCTGTTGCGCGTTCCTGGGCCTCGCATGCGTTATCATCTTTTTTTATTAAATACGCCTTTTATCGCTCGCTTCTCAAAAGGCATGAATACCGCACAATTTACCCGTACCCTAGCCATATTAACTAACAGTGGTGTTGAATTACTACAAGCCTTGAGTATCGCCAGTCAAGTAGTGACTAATGATGCCATGAAAACTGCCATAGAAATGGCTTCGCTTAAAGTAAGAGAAGGGCAGAGTTTACATAAAGCAATGGAGGTTAGCGGTCTGTTCCCTTTAGTCACCGTGCATTTGGTGGCAAGTGGCGAGGCGAGTGGACAGTTACCTAAGATGTTGGCGGCTGCTGCTGATGATCAAGAGCGTGATATTCAAGCCCTAACCGAAATGACTTTAGGCTTGTTTGAGCCTTTATTGATATTATTTATGGGCTTAGTGGTATTGGCTATTGTGTTAGCGATATTATTACCAATTTTTGAAATGAATCAACTGATTAGATAATTTACCCACTAATCTATTTTAAATGTGAATGAGTGTTTTAGCTATGTCTGATAAAAAACAAAAAGGTTTTACTTTAATCGAGGTAATGATTGTGGTCGTTATCCTCGGTATTTTAGCGTCTATTATTGTTCCCAAAATTATGGGTAGACCCGATGAGGCCCGTGCTACAAGAACCTTACAAGATATTAGAGCCATTACCGCTGCTTTAGATTTGTATCGTTTAGATAATTACAGTTATCCAACAACAGAACAGGGCTTAGAAGCCTTAGTCACCAAACCGACGAATTTACCGCAAGGGACGCATTGGAAGCAGGGCGGTTATCTTGATCAATTACCTGTGGATGCTTGGGGTAAACCATACTATTATTTGAAACCTGGGGTGCATGGAGAGTTTGATTTGTATTCTTATGGTGCAGACGGTGTTGAAGGAGGTAAAGATGCAGCTGCGGATATTACTAACTGGGTGCAAAAATAAGAAGTAAGTTGATCTAGCCCAATAACGATGTTTAAGCCCCGAGGGTTTACTTTAATTGAATTGCTGATAGTTTTGGTTTTAATAGCTGTAATAACAGGTATGGCAATGTTATCAATGGGGATTGCTGATCCTCGTGATCAGCAAAAGCTAGAGTCAGAAAGGCTCTTAAAGTTGTTAGAATTGGCCACTCAAGAAGCGATAGTTCGAAGTGAAATGATAGGGGTGGAGTTTTCTAAACAGGGTTATCGGTTTGTCAGTCTTAAACAGCAAAAATGGCAAGTAGAAGAGTCAGATATAATCTTCAAACCCAGAGAAATAAAGCCTATCTTGACATTGGCATTGACTAAAAATACTAGCCGTATCGATTTACCTTTACTCTCTAATTTTAATTTAAAGCCTCAAATTATTATAAGTCCAGCTGGAGATATTGAGCCATTTGAGTTGAGTGTGGCATTGCAGAATAGTAAGAGTATTTTTTGGGTGTCCAATACTGCAGATAATGGCTTAGTATTAAAGTCTGAAGACCCACGTTGATGTCGAATAGTCAGTTTAAATTATCTCCGGGATTCACACTATTAGAAGTGTTAATTGCTTTGGCATTATTAGCCATTCTAATGGCGAGTACTATTAAAATTACGGCTAATAATATTAGTAATTTAGTGTATCTAGAGAATAAAACCTTGGCTTCTATAATTGCCAGTAATCATGAGATATCAATTCGATTGAATGTAGAAAAACCTGAAACACTCGATGGCTGGGATGAAATGTCAGGACGACGTTGGTATTGGACTATGAACAGAAGTCTCTCGGATTATCCCGGGATAATACGTTATCGAATAGAAGTCTTCTTAGAAGGAGATAAACAGCCATTGCTTACTTTATTTAGTCATATGCCTAAAAACTAGTCCATTTATGTATGAAGGGAAATGTTTTGTATAAACAACGTAATAAACAAGTGGGCTTCACCTTAATTGAAATATTGATTGCTTTAGCTATATTTACGATTATGTCTATGATGGCTTATGCGGGGTTAGCGGCTGTACTAGATGCAAAAGCAAATACGGTGCCTAGATCAGAACAATTGGCGCAATTACAAACCACCTTATATTTGTTGAATGAGGACTTTACTCAAGTGATCGATCGATCTATCAGAGATGAACTGGGGAGTAATGACTCCGCTTTTGATAGGGGAAGAGGCCATGAAGTTTTAGTTTTTACTCGTACAGTACCCGATTGGACGAATGATATGACACCTAATAAAGTACAAAGAATCAGTTATCGTATAGAAGAAGGCGTGTTATATCGACGAGTTTATGACTTATTAGATAGAACCCTGCAAACGACTTACACAACTAGAAAATTACTAAATATTAAGGAGCTTACTCTAAAGCAGTATGTAAAAGAGAGTAAGAGTTGGGAGCCGTATAATGGCGGTGGCGAAATTCCAGTTGCGCTAGATATTAGCTTTAGCTTAGAAAGTTTAGGTAAGATTCATCGAACATTTTTACTACGCTAATGATGATTTTTAAAACATTCTCTGCTCAAAACGGTATTGCGCTTATAACCGTGATGCTTGTTTTAGCTGTGGTATCAGTTGCTTTAATGTCCATGTCAAGTGATCGTCAGATGGACACGCGTAGAACAGAAAATCAGTTGCGTTCATTGCAAGCATGGCAAACAGTTTATGAAATAGAAGCATGGGCGATAGGTCAGCTTAAATCTGATGTTGATGCTAATAAAAATGATGGACTATATGATGCATTAAATGATGATTGGAATAAACCATTAAAGTCAAAGCCAACAGTACAAGGTACCTTAAAAGCGAATATAGAAGATCTTCAGGGTCGGATTAATCTGAATAATTTGATAGTTGATAATAAGGTAGATGCAGAAAGTGTTCAGCAATTAAAGCGTTTGTTTACTAACTTAAATATTAAACCGAGTATTGTTGAGGCGTTGGTGGATTGGGTAGATAAGGATATGTTAGTCAATAGCTCAGGCGGAGCAGAAGATGAGTATTACACTAAACTATCTCCACCCTATCGAAGTGCAAACACATTATTTGCGGATGTTAGTGAATTATTAAAAGTGCGAGGCATAACGTCTGTTGTATATAAAAAATTACTTCCTTACATTTATGTTGCTCCAACTTATGAGTCAATTAATATTAATACAGCCAGTGTTGAAGTATTAAGAACATTGGCCCCCGATATTACGAAAAAAGATGCAGAATCTATTTATTCAGCTAGCGGTAAACCGTTTAAAAAAGTGCAGCTGTTTTTAGAAGACGAAGCCATGGGGGGTATAGCAGTTAATAAAGATCATTTAACGGTGATTAGTTCATATTTTTTATTATCAGGACAGATCACTATGGGTAAAAGCGACTTAATTTTTCAGTCACAACTAAACCGCGATAATCTTGGTAAAGTTAGCGTGCTTAAGCGCTTGCGAAGGAGTTAAGCAGGTGTCTATTTCTATCATTAGAATCTGTGATCATCAAAGCATGACGGTGGAATGGACTGTGACAACAACCATGGGTATTAAAATAGTTAAGCAAGGCTCATTACAAGAGTGTGCGGACAGTATTGAAGATCAATCAGTCATATTATTATTGCCAGCATCAGATGTTTTATTGTTAGAGATTGACTTACCCGTTAAAAGTAATCATCAATTAAAAAAAGCTTTACCTTTTGCCCTAGAAGAGTGGTTGGCTGATGATGTAGAAACATACCATATTGTTTACTATCGCCAACCTAATGATAAGATTGAGGTAGCAATAATTAATGCCGAAAAACTTAAAATTATCATAGCTGCTTGTAATGCGGCGGGGATTCAATTGACAGGCATATACTCAGAAGTTTTGGGGTTGCCGTATCAAGAAAATACTTTATCAGTATTGATTAATGATCAAAAAGTCTTGTTAAGAACGCAGCAGTGGTTAGGTGGTGGTATTGATCTAGATACACTACCTTACATAATAGAAAAATGGCTAGCTGATTACCCTAGTTCTGTCGCTGTAAATTGTTGGACAAATAATGTCTCGCCAGATAGTTTAAAAAGCTTACCTATCGATTTGAATGTTTATCCAATAGATTCAGAAATACTCTTTTTAAAAATAGGTGCAGAAAAATTAGCGGGCGAACTTAATTTGCTCACTGGTATTTTTAAACAAAATAAACCTACCGATTTAACTTGGAAAAAATGGTTACCTGCATTGTCGGTTTTTTTTATAACTTTAGTGATGCAATTTGGCTTTTTAATGAAAGCCACTTGGGAAGCGAAAGCAGAGTTGGCACGCATAGATACCGAAACTTTAGATTTATTTACGCACACTTTTCCAGAAATAAAGCGAGTTGTTAACATTAAAGCGCAAGCAGATCAGCAATTATTAGAGCTTAAGGCGCACAACGTGAGTAAAGGAAGTCCTTTTATGGATATCTTATATCAAACAGGTGGGGTATTTAGTACAAATACCGATATGGAAATTAAGAAATTAGATTTTGTTAATAAAGTGATGCGGTTACAATTTGTTTCTAAGGATATTGCTAAAGTTGATCAGCTCAAGCAACAAATAGAAAGTGCTGGCAAACTAACGGTGGCTATCCTTGCACTGGAATCCAAGCAAAATAATGCGGAGGTTGATTTTGAAATTAAACAAAAATGATTTAGTGCGAGGCTTTCAATCCTTGTCCATCAGAGAGCGAAACTTAAGTATCGTGACTCTCTTTATGGTCATAATTTATTGTCTATATATGTTTATCTATGCTCCGATAGAAACTGAAAAAATGCTGATAGAGCAAAAAATGATTTCACAGACAAAGCTGTATGACTATTTAAAGACTATCAGTGTTGAGGTGTCCGAGTTACGAAACAATCAGCAAATGAGTCCAATGACAGCAGAGACAGAATCATTAATGACAGTGGTTGAGGCTAGTAGTGTACATATGCAAATTAAACCCGCTATTAAGAGCATAATCTCGGAGGGTGAGAATAAAGTCAATATAAGCATAGAAGAAATTGTATTTGACACATTAATAACGTGGCTTATTCAATTAGAGGCACTACACGGTATCACAGTGACCAATATAACTATTGCCGCACTTGAGAATAAAAAAGGCGAAGTGAGTACGCAGATATTGCTTAGTCGTTAGATTTAACAAGTCCATATTTTGATAGTAAATAGTCTTGCAACCATAGATGAACGTCAATGTTCTTAGTTGATTGAGCATCTAGTTGATTTGATAGGCGTTCACGTAGTAAATGATCAGGTACTAATAATAATTCTACGTCACACATATTAACAAATTTAGAAGGATCCGCATTTAATTTATTAATAATTCTGAATAAATGCAGGGTTTTTATCTCTAAATCTTCAATAAATTGTCCTCTTAATTCTAGAAATAAAGGTAGTAAATCAGATCCAGAAAAATTTGGATCATTCAATTTTTTTAATTTACTTAAAAGGGTATTGATAGCCAGTCGGTAGAGTTTAGACTCTTTAATTAGAAGACGTGTTCCAATATATTTAATAGTATTTCTGTGCTTACTACTGATGCGTATTGAGACAATTTTTTTTGAGGAATTAAGGTCGTCTTCTGAGGTCATTTGAAATTCAAAATAAAGTAATTAATGTCAATGTTCAGATATTTTAAAAATTTATTATGACATTGATGTTAATTTGAACGACTTTATTTAGGCTTACTTACAAATTTATAACTGATATTAAAATTTGATTAGTTAAATGTAATACATTTATCAAAAATGTCATTAAAGCGTCATTAAGTTGTATTACTTGTATTGAGATAATGTAAATAGTATTTTTGCACGACGATTGTTCATATGAATATGATTCGGTTTTATGTAGATTTACTAAAATTTAGACATCTTTTCAATATTTCAGTGAGAATTACAATGAAAAAATTATTATTAGGTGCGGCAGTTTCTGCAGCGCTATTTGCAGGTCATGCATCTGCTGCGATCACTGCGCTTCCTACGATTGGTACTGGCGCAACTCAAAGTATCGATTTTTCTACAACTACTGGTGTGGGTCTTGCGGCTAACATCAAAGGTACTGCTTATTTCTCTGGTTCATCAGCAGCAACACCTTTCTTAGAAAAATCTATTTTAAACCTTGCTGCTGCAGGTTCAAAAGTATACAAATACTACGATTCAGGTAAAGAAGCTTTCACATACTACTTTACTACAGGCGCTACTGTTCCAGCTGGCTCTGGTTTAACTGCTGGTAACAACTACGTAGTTCACAAAAGAGACAAAGGCGGTTCTGTAACTGGTGTCTTAGCAGCATCAGGTAACGCTGCAAACATCGCTACTGTAACTTATAACACTACGCTTCCTACTGTTACTGGCAGTTTAGGTCAAGTCGCTGCAACAGTTTTTCCTTGTGCGGCACCTGCAACTTTATCAACAACAGCTGCTAACTTAGTACCTTGTACAGGCGCAACTGCAATCGCTTTAGCTGTACCACCAGTAGGTACTGTATCAGTTAACTTAGCTGACGTTGATGCTGCACAATTTGCTTCTGCATTAAACGGTGCAACTGCTACTAACAGTTTAGCAACTTTAGCGCCAACTATTGCATCTAACCCTGTTGCAACTCAAATTTTTGGCGTGGCTTTAACTTTAAAATTGCGTGATGCGATGCAAACCGCAGCGATCGCATCAGGTGCTTTACCAGCGACATGTACTGCAGGTAACGAAACTGAAGCGTGTATGCCTAGCTTAACATCAGCGCAAATTACTGCATTGTTTGCAACAGGTCGTTTCAACGATTGGACTAACTTTGGATTCAATGGTACGGCTACTGGTAACTTAGTTGCTGCGAATGGTACAAACGTGCCTGGTAACCCAGCTGTTCATATCTGTTCACGTACTGCAGGTTCTGGTACTTTAGCAACAACTCAAGTTTTGTTTGAAAATGCTCCATGTAACGGTACTGTTTCAGAAGCAATTCAATCTCCAGCAGCGTTAACAATTGCTGCTGAAGGTGCCGCTGGCGCAACTAAAGCTTACCATGCAACAACTTCTTCTGGTGAGTTAGAGAGCTGTTTAGAAACTTTAGATGGTTATAATGCAACTACAGCGACTTCAGGTACTACTATGGTTGCTAACAGTACATTTACATTACCTACTTTCTTAGGTACTGCTAACTTCCGTTGGGCTGTTGGTATCTTAAACACAGATCGTAACATTACTAACGCATTACCTTACCGTTTTGTTAAAATCGACGGTTACTCTCCATCAGCAGCAAACGTAGCGGCGGGTAAATATAATTTCTGGTCAGAATTATCAACTGTAGGTACTGTGCCAACAGTGACTTCTAATCCATTAGGTTTTGGTTTATTACAATCTATGACTAGCCCAGCTACAATTGCTTTAGCTAACGTAACAAACCCAGCATTCGGTGTTACTGGTTATTTAGGAACTGCTGCAAATGCAACATACAAAACAGCTATCGCTCCAGGTACTTTAATCAATGCTGCATTTGAAGCAACTAGACCTGTTAACCCATTTACACATATGGTAGGTGCTGGTACTGCGGGAACATTAAACCATTGCCGTTCTGCTACTATCTTAAGTGGTACAAAATCATTACCCGGTTTAAACTAAGCATAGTTTAAATTTGGCATATAACGGATTATAGCTAATGATAAAACCAACCGTCGCAAGGCGGTTGGTTTTTTTTTGTGGTTAAACTGACTGGAATTGTTATTGCTTGTCATAAATATTTAACGTTAACACTATAAAATCAGTTTATTACCGCCTTGCTATAAGGTGAAAAAACAGATTTTGGAAAGTATGCAAATTAAAGCAAAGAAATATAGTAAGTACTTTACTTTTGTTGTTTGGTGTTTATCGAGCAGTATTTTTGGTTTAAATGCAGATGTTGGAAATGTGCAGGAAACTCAAAAAAAATCTGCTTCTACCTTTGACTTAATGGAACTACGTGTTAAGGGCAATACCAAATTAAATAAAAAAGAAATGGAACGGACTTTATATCCATTTTTGGGGCCGAATAAAGATTTAGAAAGTGTTGATTTAGCTCGCACAGCTTTAGAAGAACTTTATAAAACCCAAGGTTATCAAACTGTATCGGTTGATATTCCCGAGCAAGATGTTAAGAACGGTATTGTTTATTTACAAGTAGTTGAAGGTAAAATTTCTCGCTTACAAGTAAAAGACTCACGTTATTTTTCTATGGGTAAAATTAAAGAAACAGTACCTGAACTAGCTGAGGGTAATGTTCCACATTTTCCTACGATGCAAAAACAGTTAGCGGCTCTAGGGTCACAAAGTCCAGATCGTAAGGTGCAACCAGTTCTGCGGGCTGGAGATACTCCGGGCACTTTAGAAGTAGATTTAAAAGTACAAGATGAGCTACCTTTTCATGGTCGAGTTGAGTTGAATGGTCGAAATGCTCAAGGCACTGAGAGAATGCGTTTAGTATCCACTATGCATTACGATAATCTTTGGCAGTCTATGCATAGTGCCTCCCTAATGTATATGGTTTCACCTCAAGACTCTAGTGAAGTGCAAGTCTGGTCAGGCACTTATGCCATGCCATTATTTAACACTGATATGCGCTTAGCTTTGTATGGCGTTAATTCTAGCTCTAATGTTGCTTATGCCGGTTCACAAGCTATTGTTGGGGCGGGGAGTATTTTTGGTGCTCGGCTAGTCAAGCCTTTTGCGGCAATCAATAATTATTCGCATAGTGCTACATTTGGCATTGACTATAAAGATTTTAAGGAGAATATAAATCCCCTGGGAAGTTCGGGCTATGCAATACAAACACCTATTACTTATCTACCTTTTCTGACTCAATACTCTGGGAGTGTCAGAAGAGAATCCTCATTTACAAGTTTTGATGTAGCGTTGCATTTTTCAGTGCGTGATCTTGGTAATAGTCAAGCGCAGTTTGAGAACAAACGCTATAAAGCCAGTGCCAGTTATTTTTATTTAACCGGCGATTTAAAACATCAACATGATTTACCTTTAGGGATGGAGCTAAAAAGCCATTTTAGTGGGCAAGTTGCGGATTCACCCTTAATTAGTAACGAACAATATTCTATGGGTGGTGCTTTAAATGTCCGGGGATATTTTGAGACTCAAGCTTTAGCTGATTCAGGTGCATTTAGTTCATTTGAACTTTATTCACCTAACTTAAGCCATTTAGATAGTGAATATTTTAACAATTTTAAATTATTCACCTTTATAGATGCAGCAAATGGATGGATTCAAAGTCCTTTAGGGGGACAAAAAAGTCAATATCATCTTGCTGGCACGGGAGGTGGGTTTAATTTTTATATCAAAAAATACTTATTGGCAGCGTTGGACGTAGGATTTCCGTTAATTACCTTAGGGCCTGTTAAAACAGGTGATCCACGGGTAGATTTTAATATAGCGACAGAGTTTTAATATGCAAAATAAATCTAAGTTTTCTGAAGATTTTTTTAGGCTTAAGCCTATTGTGATAGGCGTTAGACTAGTTATTGCAAGTGGTTTGTTTGTAGGCTCAGGGTTGACTGAGGTCAATGCAAATCCGATATTAAATTTACCTGATCCTGTTATCCATGGTCTTACTATTACCGATGGTAGTGCAGCGCATGGTAATGCTACTATGACTATTAATGGCAATCAGGAGATTATTAACCAGACGACTAATAAGGCGATTATTGACTGGAATAGCTTTAATATTGGTCCGGGCTATAGTGTTAATTTTGTCCAGCCTTCTGCGACCTCTTCTGCGCTTAATAATATACATGATGCTAATGCGAGCCAAATTTTAGGCACACTAACAGCTAATGGTCAGGTTTATTTGGTTAATAACAATGGCTTTATATTTGGAAAAGATTCTTCTGTTGATGCCAATACATTAGTTGCTTCTGCTTTAAATATCTCTGATGCCAATTTTAATGGCGGAATTATTCGTACTTTTGATAATAATAATGGTGCGCCCGCATTAAGTGGTGGTGCTGCAACGGATGCCACCATAAGTGTTGACGCGGGTGCCAGTATTAAAGCAGGGCAAAGTGGAACCGTCATTTTAGCGGCACCTAATGTTAATAATTCGGGGGCAATTTCTGCAGATCAACAAGGTCAGATAATCTTAGTGGCTAGTAAAGATAATGTTTATTTACAACCTGCATCTAAGACTAGTCCTTTTGCAGGTTTGTTAGTCGAGGTGGGTACGGGTGGAAATGTAAATAATAATGCAGGCGCAAACGTAGCGGTAAGAGAAGGTAATATTACTTTAGCAGGTTTTGCAGTTAACCAATCCGGTCGTTTAAGTGCAACGACTTCGGTGAATGTGAATGGTTCAATTCGTTTATTAGCGCGAGAAAATGCCCAAAATATAGGCACAACTGTACCTGTCTTAGACGCTTATCAAACTGTTCGTAATGCAGGGCTTGTGAATGAACAAGACTCATCAGTTACCTTTGGTGTTGGCAGTTCTACTTCAGTTTTGGCTGATGCAAATGGTGGCACTGCCATAAATGGTATCGCTCAACACCAATCCTATGTTGAGGTGAGTGCCGATAAGATAGAAATGCAGTCCGGCTCAGCAATCGTTGCAACGGACGGTGCTGTCAATTTAACCGCTCAGAATACATTAGACACTTCAATTTTAGCTGGTACGTTACCGGGAAACCCTGGACGAATTGATCTGCAGCAAGGTTCAACGATTGATGTTTCTGGTTCTACCAATACGATCTTGCCGATGTCAAGAAACGTAGTGGGTGTCTCAGTCCAAAGCTTTAATTTGCGTAATTCACCCTATCAGCGTGGTGGGGTATTACAAGGTCAAACTATCCAGGTAGATGTACGTAATTTACCTACTATATTTGATGCCAGTAGTGCACCTGCCTCTATTCAACAAGGTATTAATGAGCGCTTAAGTGCGGGCGGAACGATTAATTTAAATTCCTATGGTGATGTGATTGTCAATAGTGGCGCAGTGGTTAATATTGCTGGTGGAGCTGTTACCTATCAGAGTGGTTATCTCAATACAACTCAATTAGTTAATGCGAGTACTGGGCAAATAGTTGATATCAGATTTGCAGATCCCAATCAGCAATATTCTGCGATTTATGGTGTTTATAGTGAAAACCATGCGAAATGGGGTGTAAATGATTCTTGGAACATAATGACGCCTCAGAGTAGTGGTGTTTACGAGGCTGGTTATACCCAAGGAGCAGTCGCAGGTTCACTAAATATAGAAAGTCCGATTACTGCTTGGGCCGGACAATTAATTGCGGGTACCACTACAAATATTTATCAACGGACTAATCCTGCTTCTGGAGGGAGCTTTACTATTAATCAAGGAGATACCGCTGGCCAGTTTTTATCTAATCAAAATGTGATTTTTCAAAATTCACCAGTAGCACTGCAAGCAATAAATTTTAATGACCCTACTTTAGCTACGTCTACACCTATCATCTTATCGACTGATTTAGTGAATCGCTCGGGTATTAGTAATTTAAAGATAAGTACAAGCGGAGTGGTGACAGTAGCTAAAGATGCTAATTTATCTCTGGCCTCTAGTTTTACTACTCAAGTTGACAGTAATGGGAAAAGTGTTTTCACTCCATTATCAACATTTGCTATTAATGCTTCTACTATTAATATGTTGGGTTCAATCTATAATCCAAGTGGCAATATCAATTTAACAACTACTGTAAATCCTAATGATAACAATAGTGGGAAAATTAGTTTATTAGCAAATTCACAATTAAATGTTTCAGGGCGCTGGATTAATGATTTTAAAGATGGTGTTTCGGCGCCTTTAACAATCAATGGCGGGACAGTCAGTTTAACGTCAGCTTCAAGTATAAATTTTAATCAAGGAGCAACCATTAAAGCGGATGGTGGTGCTCAGCTAAATCTTTCCGGTAATGGGATTAATGCGGGTAATGCGGGCAGTATTAAATTAACCGCTACTGATTTTCAATTTAGTAGCCCTACTGAAACACAAACCGCGCTATCGGCTATAGGTTTAGGTAAAGGGGGTAGTTTAAACTTAACAAACACTTTTAATAAGATAAATATTGGTAGCAATAATCCCTCGGCATTTAATCTAGGTGTTACAAATGGATCTTTAGATGTTGCGGTTAATGCGGGTTTTAGCTCTATTAACTTAAATAGTACGCAACAAGATATTATGCTAAGTGCCAATACAAACTGGTCATTTGGCACTAAAAACAGATTGCTGAACAGTAATTATCGTGATGAATCCGGTGCTGCGACGCTTGCGGGTTTTAGTCAAATCACAACTTTACCAGAGAACTTAAGATCACCAGTCACTTTAACTTTGAATGGCTACAATGGAGTCACGCTAGAAAAAGGTAGTCAACTTCATGTTGAAAAAAATTCAACGGTTAATATTACGGATAATCAAGGGCCGGGTATTTATATCAATGGTTTGATAGATGCTCAAGCTGGCAATATTAATTTGAAAATAAATCCGCTAGTGTCAGCTACTTATGACCCAACTCAAGCTATTTGGTTAGGTTCTCAGGGGGGGTTAAACGTCCAAGGTACTACAGTACTTAATCCGGTTGATGCCTTAGGTCGGCAAACTGGTACTGTGCTGAATGGTGGGAATATTAACGTTTCAGCTCAGCAGGGCTATGTGGTATTGGAGCAAGGTTCTAACGTAAATGTAAATGGTACTAAGGCAAGCTTAAATGTCCCTGTACCGAATTCTCTGCTTAATAATCAACAAGTGATTGGTTCAAATGCTGGTAATATTAATATTACTGCCGCTGAAGGTATTGTTCTTGATGGTGCAATCAGTGCTCAAAAAGGTTTAGCCAGCAACAGTGGCGGTAGTTTGAACCTAACATTGGATCGTGGTAGTAGAAATATACCAAATAATGATTATAGTTTTAGCTCAAATTCGTTACATATAGATGTCGTGCAGCAAAATTTACCCACACTGTCATCTAATGTGACATTTGGGACGAATTTGGATGCATTAAATCTAAATGGTCAAGCGGTGGTGAGTAGTAACAAAATTCAACAAGCAGGTATAGACAGTTTAAGTTTAAATCTGCCTTATCTTTTATCTTATGCGTCGTTTGGAGGGTATCCTAATCCCCCAGCGGGTGATATCCGTTTTTTAAATGATGTAACCCTTAATACAGCTTCTAGTATTGTTTTGAATGCACAAGACATTATTTCAGGAACTGACGGTGTTAATAACGTCGGTACTGCGCAGCTAAATACCGGATATTTAAAAATAGGCTCTTCTTCAATAGATACTGTTGTCGATACTTCAGTATTAGGGAATGGCAGTTTTACAGGTAATGCCAAGTGGATTGATCTGCAGGGTTCTTCTTTGTTGACGGGTTTTAATACGGTTAACCTCAATAGCCAGCATGATATAAGAGTAATTGGTAACAATATAACTAGCTCTGATGTTAATCCCGTTAATAGTTTTATACCCAATACTTACACTGGTGTATTTCAAACGGCAGCCAACCTAAACTTAAATGCCAGTCAAATTTATCCAACTACCTTAACGCAATTTACTTTTAATGTAACCGATCCGACTAGTAGAGTTAGTATAACAGGACAGAATGCCGATGTTACGCCATTATCTGCGGCTGGTAGTCTAATTTTTAATGCTCCAAATATAAGTCAAGCGGGTGTTTTAAAAGCACCATTAGGCACCATTACGCTCAATGCCATTGATACCTTATCTTTTGCTAATGGTAGCTACACCTCTGTATCAGCAGAAGGTCTTGTCATACCTTTTGGAACAGTTAAAAATAATGTATGGCAATACGCTTTAGCCGGAAGCAACGCTAATGCAAACTACGTATATAATCTTGCACCTGATTATCAAACTATAGGTAGCAAGAATATAACATTAAATGCACCTAATATTCAGTTAAATAAAGGCAGTGTTGTCAATGTTTCTGGTGGTGGAAATTTGATGACAGCCACCTTTCAGCCAGGTGGTGGGGGTGGTTTTGATTATTTAATGCCCGGTGGACAACTTAATACCTCTTCATCGAATCCATATGATCTGATTATGCAGGGTATTTATGGTTATAAAAATGCTTTTGCAATTTTACCTAGTATTAGTAATTCAATAACCCCCTACGATCCTAGTCTAGCGACTAACTTTGCAAATGATCCACGGGCAGAAGTCTACTTGAATGGTACGGCTAATTTACTAGCAGGATTTTATACGATCCTGCCAGCTTATGATGCTTTATTGCCAGGGGCCTTTTTGGTGACGCCTCAAACTAATATCTTAAATCAACAAGAAACTAGTTATACCAGCACAGGTTTGCCAATTGTTGCAGGTTATCAAACGATTGCCGGTACTAATATACAACCTGCACTAAATAGTGGTTATCTAATTGAATCTAGTGCTCAAGTCCAAACGCATACGCAATATAATATTAATTATGCAAATACTTTTTTTGCTAATCAAGCGGCTATTAATGGAACAAGTGTGCCTTTATTGCCCCAAGACGCTGGTCAAGTATCCATTAATGCTTCCACACAATTAGTTCTTGATGCTCAGTTTAAAGCATCTGCACCGAATGGTAGAGGTGCAAAAATGGACATTTCCGCAACAAATATTGATGTGGTCAAATCAATAGATCCTGCTAATACTTCGGCTGGACTTCAAATTCTGGCTCAAAATTTAAATAATTTACAAGTAGATAGTTTGTTATTGGGGGGTACCCGAATATTCGATAGTGCTACAGGTAATACGAATTTAACCGTCGCTGCTGATACGGTGACCTTTGATAAAGGCGTAACTATTCAGGCTTTCGATTTACTCGCGGCGGGCAAGGTAAGTGTTAATGTGTTGACTGGTGCTACCATTAATGCTTCAGGTAAGGTAAATACTGGAGATTCAAAGATTAACTTAACAGGGGATAGTGCCTTATTAAGGGTTTCTGCTGATAAACAAATACAGCTTAATCGATTGCTTGATCCATACAATCCTTTCCCCGGTTCAACAGGGGATTTATTAATTGACTCGGGCGCTACGCTTTCAGCTTCTCAATCGATGTTATTAGCGGCTAGTCATTCAACGATACTGAATGGCAATATTAATATGTCGGGTGGATCTATTAGTATGCTGGCTAATGCCATTAATTTAGGTGATGTTGCCGCGTTACCCGCTACTGCTTTAAATTTAACCAATCAAAATCTAACTAACATGTTGGGTAACGATCTTACTTTAACGAGTCAGAGCGCGATTAATTTTTATGGTGATGTTGGACAACTTGTTGCTAATAATGTTCAGCCCATTCAATTTAAGAATTTAGTGTTAGATGCTAATTCATTGTCAGGTTATGCTGGTGCAACGCTAGGCACAAATACTAGTAATGTTGCGATGTTAAAAGCTGACACGTTAACAATACAAAATACTAGTGGTTCTACGTCTACAACACCAGGGGCAGGCTCAGGGGCATTAGACTTAACGGCGACGCAATTTAATGTCGGTAAAGGCACACTGTCGTTTGATGGTTTTAGTACGACTAATATAAATGTAGATAAACAGTTTAACTCTACTGCAAATAGTGTGGTTAATTTGGCAACCGATCTAAATTTAACCGCTGGTTTGATCAATACGACAGGCGGACACAGCCTGTTATTAGATGCGACCAGCGGTATAGGTCATAATGTGACCATTAGTGGAAATGTTAGCAAAACCACACCTGTCACTAATCAATTAGGTGGAAGTATTGCAATTTCAGCCAATAATATTACTTTACAAGATGCCAATATATTAATGCCCTCGGGCACATTAAAGTTAACAGCGCAAAATGGTAATGTGTTGGTGAACGGTACGTCTAATATCAATCTTAAGGGAGAAAATGTTACTTTTGGGGATTTGATCAGTTACACCCAAGGTGGTAACTTTAGTGCGATAGCGAGTAATGGAAGCATTAACTTAGCTAGTACTACTGCACTTGATATTAGTACCGGCGGTGGACATGCTGCAGGAGGTAGTCTTAAGTTAACTTCACTTAAAAATACTATTAATTTAGCAGGATCACTAAAAGCAACGGGTGCAAGTGCAACGATTGATACCTTAGATCTTTCGGGTACACAATTTGATTCTTTAATGACTAAGTTGATGACGGCTGGCGTTAATCAGGCCGTTTATGTACGGAGTCGTACTGGTGATATTGTTGAGAATACCGCAATTACGGCAAAATCAATCAGTTTGGTTGCCGATGCAGGTAGTATCGACATTTTTGGCAAGTTAAGTACGGATAGTGTTGCTCAAGCAGGAAATATAAATCTTTATGCTGGGAATAACATAACATTAGAATCGGGTAGCGCAGTTTCAGCGACTGGGACAAAAGGTGGCAATGTTTTATTATCAGCATTAGGCACAGCTACTACGCCAGGTGGAATAATCAGTATCAATACGGGAGCTAGTATTGATGTAACAGGTAGTTCTAGTTTACTGGGCACAAACAGCGCTGGTGGTACAGTGACTTTGGATGCAATGCGCAACACGGGTTCAACAGGTATTAATATCAACCCTATCAATGGCTCAATCACTGGGGCTAGTGGATTGTATGCAGTGGGTTTCAAAAAATATGATGCCGCTTTTGTAAGTAGTATGTCTACACCCATAGCCGATATTGCTAGTGCTTTGTCAACTGTCACAATACCTTATGGTATTTTATTCGATCCAAACATAGGGATGGGAAGCCAACTAGATACCCTATACCTATTTTCAAGTGCTCCTGACTATTTTAATTTTTTAGGTAACGTATCTACGGATATAAACAATTACTTCAATACCCTGACTAACGGAACTTATTACACTAGTAATGACATAGCTGGCTTATCAGCAATTGTCCAACAAGAATTCAGCAATTTTATTAGTCTAGACCAAATAAGTGTTAATCCTGTTGATCTTGCCACTATAAATAGTGATTTGAATGCACTTGTAACAACATCAATGGCGGCTTACTTGGCTCCTGCGAGTACGAATTTTGCCGGTCTATCAAACACTATTAACACTGATGTCAATAGTTACATGAATACTTATGCCTCAACAATACAAACAAACTTAGGTCATAGTATTGCTGTACGCACCGGTGTAGAAATCGATAATACGAATGGACCAATGACATTAGCATCTGCTTGGGATTTCTCTGGGTTAAGTAACAATGGTATATCGGGAAATAACCAAAATCCATTAATTACTTTTCAAAATCCTATAGTAGGGGACTTAATAGTACGTAGTGTAGGTCAGTTAAACATTAATGCTCCACTAACAGATGGCTATGTTAATGGTGGTCCGACTTTAATGAACTCTGATTCTTGGTCGTTTCAATTAGTTTCAGGTGCTGATTTGAGCAGTGCTGATACCATGGCAACAAACAATTTAAGTGCTGCCGATAAGTTAATCAATCCCAATATTGGTGATTTAACGCTTGGGTCAGGCGCTAGTGTGCATACCGGTACTGGAGATATTAATTTAGCTGCCGGTGGAAATATTGTTTTTGCTGATCAAACAGCTACCGTTTATAGCGGAGGACGTTCAAGCCAAATTGATCCTTATGGAACTTTAGATAATCAACATACAGGGTACGGATCGCCATATAACGGTGCAGTTATGTATAGCTTTTATCCGAATGGTGCTTATCCTATCGATGGCGGCTCAGTCACTTTTCAAGCGGGAGCAGATATTTTCGGTGCTGTAAGCAATCAATTTATTCAATCATCTTGGTTAAATGTTCAAGGACAGACACCTCTTATGTCTAATCTATTTAGTCTAACTGCCTGGATGGTTGATGCAAGTCAATTTCAGCAAAATATAGGGTCATTTGGTGGTGGGGCAGTTAATGTTAATGCATCAGGAAATATAAATGACCTATCTGTTATGATGCCTACTACTGGCAAACAATTAGGCACAAGTAATACTACTAATGCTTTAGATGTTGAAGGTGGCGGCCTTATGAACATAAGCGCTGGTGGCAATATATATGGTGGTGCATATTATCTTGGTCAAGGCGTCGGTACAATATCAGCAGGAGGTG
The DNA here is from genome assembly GCA_903918335.1 of uncultured Methylococcaceae bacterium. Lineage (GTDB taxonomy): Bacteria > Pseudomonadota > Gammaproteobacteria > Methylococcales > Methylomonadaceae > Methylobacter_C. The sequence goes on from CAIXDX010000103.1 coordinate 31,134, forward strand.
AAATTACCGGTAGTCAACAAATTAATGTTATGAACGCTTTTGTGTCTGGACCACAATTAGTGATGAGTGGCAACCAAAGTGATCCAATTAACGGTAATACTTCATTTACACTGAATGCAAATCAAGGCATCAAAATTTCCGGCGTTTCAGATGCAATGGTTTTATATAAACCTAACGGTCCAGCGCCGGAGTTTTTCTCTTACACAGACAAGAGCAAATTGACACTAAATTCATTGGGTGGTGATATTCATTTAAATTCAGATACCAGTGTCATGACAAGATTGTTGAGCTGGAATCCCACTGATTATTGGCAAAATTTGGCTAATGTTTACCCCGCATCAATGGATGCAACAGCTTTTAATGGTAGTGTCGTATTAGGTAATGATATTATTTTATTTCCTTCTGCATTGAGTAATGTGAATGTCTTAGCTAATCAATCGATAAGTTCTGATAACACTACTTGTACTAATGGCCTATGCAGTCTCACTATGTCAGATGCAAATCCCTCGTTGATAGGCACTGCTAATAATGTAATAAATACTTTTACACCCTATGATCCTGTTTTTTCGATGTTTAATACTTCATCGATAGATAGTGGAACTGCAGTTTCTCAATCTATACACGCTCAAATTCCAGTTCATACTGCAGATAAGACCCCTGCGAGATTTGTCACTCAGGTTGGTGATATTTCTAGAGTTCAAATTAATATGCCTAAGCAGAGTATTATTCAGGCGGGAAATGATTTAGTTAATAGTCCGATTTTGATACAGCAAATTAACGCTTATGATACTTCTGTTATTTCTGCGGGCCGCGATATTAAATTTGTAACGGATTTATTTCCTAATTTTAATTGGCAATACAGTCAATTGACGCCTACTAGTCCGCCAATTGGAATTCCTGGAAGCTTGATAAGTGATAGTAATATGATTCAGGTGGCTGGCCCGGGGACTACGTTGCTTAAATCAGGTCGCAATTTGGATTTAGGTTCAGCTATTGGTTTATCGTCGGTGGGGAATTTATATAATTCGGCTTTATCCTCTACTGGGGCGAATTTAGACATCTTGGTTGGCTTAAATGGTGGTGTCGCTAATTACTCAGCCTTTATTGATAAATATATAGTTACAAATCCGCTGTATGTCACACAATATAAACAGCTAACTGCACTCATAACTCCTTTTATGCAGCAAATGTCGAGCAATCCTTTGATGAATGATGCTCAGGCTTTGGCGGCTTTTGCGAATTTGGCACCAAATCAAACATTGTCTATACAAACGCAATTAAATTCGATTGTATCGTCAGTGTTTTTTAATGAATTATATATAGCGGGATCCGCTTCCGCATCCGATAAAACCAAGGGTAATGCGGGGGGTTTTACCGCCATAGCTACTTTATTCCCTAGTAACCAATGGCAAGGAGATATCAATGTATATTTTAGTAAAATACAAACATTGAGTGGCGGTGACATTAATTTAATGGTGCCCGGTGGACAAGTTAATGCGGGTCTTGCAGTAGCACCTGATGGTGCAAAATCAGCAGATCAATTGGGAATTGTTACGCAAGCAAATGGCGCCATAAATGCTTATGTTAAAAATGATTTTATCGTAAATACTTCTCGAGTTATGACTTTAGGCGGTGGAGATATTCTGATCTGGTCATCAGATGGCAATATTGATGCGGGTAAGGGTGCTAAAGGCGCTTTGTCAGTCACGATTGATCCCCCTTATTTTGATTCTACCGATAAATTAGTTATACCTCCTCCAAGAATTACGAGTGGTAGCGGTATTAGGTCTGTAGCTTCGGGTTATCAAAAGGCAGGTAACGTATCTTTATTTGCGCCTAAGGGTATAGTGAATGCTGGTGAAGCTGGTATTGGTGGTAATAACGTGACTATTTCTGCGGCTGCAGTCATGGGCACTAACAATATTCAAGTTGGAGGTACGTCTACCGGTGTTCCGCAAGCTTCATCGGGAAGTTTAGCAGCTGGTTTAACAGGGGCAAGTAATTTAACGGCCAATGTCACTCAAGTAGCTCAAACTTCTGCGGAGCTAGATGAAAAATCCAAAAAAATCAATTCAAATAGTGCATTAAGTTTGTTGAGTATTGATTTGTTGGGTTTTGGTGAATAGTTGATAGAAGTTTGGATTTCATAATAGTGTAATGTATGTTTGTGATAATAAATCGAATTAAAATTTGTCTGTTATTTAATGAGAGAAATAATGAAACGATTTGTTTTTGCATTAGTATTATTAATGTCTATTCCTGGAATTGCATCAGCTTGGTGGAATGACGATTGGGGCTATAAGAAAAAAATTACTTTAGATGCTCAAAAACTAAAGCAGGATAATGTAACTATACCTTCGAGTGCTTATGCATTAGTAAGATTACATACGGGTAACTTTGGTTTTTTTGCTGATTTAGCCGAAAAAGGTAAGGACATTCGCGTCTTAGCCGTGGATGAAAAAACGCCTTTAAAATTTTATATAGAAAAATTAGATCCTATTAATGAGATAGCCTTGGTTTGGGTAAAGTTACCCGTCGATTTATCGACAGCTGATGAGCCTGCCTTTTGGATTTATTATGGTAATGCAAAAGCTGTTGATGCCCAAGAAGCACCCGGGGCATTTGATGTAAATCAAGTTTTAGACTACGAATTTAGTGACTCGGCAGTTAAAGATTTGACCGCTTATGCTAATACTCCAAGTGAAACAACAGCTACTTTTGTTGAAAGTGGTTTGATAGGTGATGCAGGTTCATTTAATGGCAGTCAAATTATACGAGTACCAGCGACACCTGCTTTACAGATGTCACCGACTGCTGGTTGGACGGTATCTACTTGGGTAAAAGTAGATCAAGAACAAGCGAATAATGTAATTTTTCAACGCTCCGGTGCGAGTGGAAGTGTAGCTTTATCATTAGTGAATCAAATCCCCACTGTTGAAGTTGAAGAAGGTTCAAAACAAAAGTTTCAAGCTACTGCGCCAATTACTACAGGTGCATGGCATCAGCTAGTGGTAACCGCTACTTTTAATATGTTGACACTCTATGTGGATGGTGTGCAGGCAGGATCATTAGGTGTTTCTACTCGTGATTTAACAGGTAATTTGGCGATTGGTGCTAATGAACTTGGTGCACGTGGCTTAGTTGGAGCGTTAGATCATTTTGCCGTTTTTAAAGTCGCTTTAGATACTAACGCTATAAAGTTTGATGCAGAGATGCAAGGTCAAACCGTAAGCTTATTAACCTATGGAGAAGATAGTACGCCTGATTCGGAAGAGGGCGGTGAATCTTTAATCATGGGTTCTATTAAAAACGTAACGCCAGATGGTTGGGTTATTATTGGTATTCTGGGTGTGATGTTTGTGATCAGTTGGTTTGTAATGATCATGAAAGGCATTGTGCTAAATAAGGTCTATCAAGAAAACAAAAAATTTGAGGCGGCTTATAGCACTTTAGGTATTCAAGAATTAGGCAAACTTGATAGTGATGATGGTAGTGCTGATGAAGAAATCTCTTTATTATCGTTCTCTGAGACTCATGGTGAATTTACGGGTTCGACTATTTATCGAGTCTACCATGTGGGTGTGGTTGAGATGAATCGTCGTTTAAAATCAGTTGATGGTACTGATGCTTCAGGTATTTTGTCTACTCAAGCCATGAATGCGGTAAAAGCTTCGATGGAAGCTAAATTGACTCGCGAATTACAAAAGCTTAATTCACAAATGGTGTTATTAACCATCGCTATTTCGGGTGGTCCATTCCTAGGTCTATTGGGAACTGTAATAGGGGTAATGATTACCTTTGCTGCTATTGCGGTGAGCGGTGAAGTGAATGTAAATGCCATTGCACCGGGTATTGCGGGTGCATTAACTGCGACGGTAGCTGGTTTGATTGTAGCGATCCCTTGTTTGTTTGGTTATAACTATTTAGGGGGGCGTATTAAAGAAATTACGGCCGATATGCATGTATTTGTGGATGAGTTTATTGCAAAATTATCAGAAATACATACTTAATTTTAGATTATAAATGTAAACATTTGTTGTAGTTAACCCTTACCGTAAGAGATTTTAGTAAATGAAGTTACAAGAAGAAAATGCCGCGTATGATGAGATTAACGTAACACCGATGCTAGATTTAGCATATGTGCTATTAATTGTATTCATATTGATGACAACTGCTGCGGTACAAGGCGTACAAGTTAATTTGCCTAAAGCGAGTAATACACCAAGTTTGTCTAAGCCTTTGACTAAAGCTATTACGGTATCTGCAGATGGTACGATATTTTTAGATACCTTTCCGGTGACCATTGAACAATTAGAAACCTCTTTAATGCAGTATAAAGCGGCTAATCCAGCGTTACCCGTGGTGGTAAAAGGTGATGCGTCTGTACAGTATCAGAATGTGATCGATATTTTGGCACTGTTAGGGCGACTAGAGATTACTCAAGTTGGTTTAGTCACTCAAAATCTAGTTAAGTAGTGTTTTGTAGCCTTATGACTAAAGAAGAGTTTTTTGCTAAACGTAACAGACCTAAATTGATTATTGGGTTTGTTCTAATAGCTGTTTTTATTTATGTGATTACGGTGATTATTCACTTTGTGAGTGAAAAGCCGGTGAAGCATGAAAAAAAAATCATGCCGATTGAGTTGTTTAAGCCACCCCCACCGCCTCCGCCACCTCCGCCTAAAACTGAGCCACCACCGCCTGAACCGGAGATGGAAAAAATTAATGAGCCTGAACCTGAGCCAGAGCCGATTCCTGATGTGCCTGATCAACAGCCAGCAGGTGATACTGGGTTAGATGCTGAAGGAGTTGCGGGAACTGATGCCTTTGGTTTAGCTGCTAAAAAAGGAGGGCATGGTCTATTAGGTGGTGGAGATCCTAATGCATGGTATGCCGGAACGGTAAGAGATAGCTTATTAGATATTCTAGCGGAGCATGATGAAATCCGAAGAAAAAGTTATTCCGCAGTCATCAAGATTTGGTTAAATCCAGATGGGACAGTATCGCGTTATGAAATGTCACGCGGAAGTAATGATCCAGAGATTGATAAGCTTTTACATAAACTGATCTCTCAGTTTAAAAAAGCGAAGGAAGTGCCGCCTCCGGGAATGGCGCAACCGATTAAGTTTAAAATTTCATCACGACTTTAATTATTATTGGTAGGAAATATTATATGAATCACAAGAGACAGCTACTGGCTCTGGTCTTATTATCTCTAACTCAATTAACCCATGCGGGTGAAAAAGAAGAGTTACTCAAATTAAAAAACACCACTACCAATTTAATTAAACAACTCGTTAAACAAGGTATTTTGACTGAAAAAATGGCTGCTGAAATGATTAAGCAAGCTGAAACTGAGTCAAGTCAACAAGTTGTTGAAGCTAAAGCAGTTGCACCTGTTGTAGAAAAAGAAGTCGTGCCTGCTGATGAAGTCCGTGTTGCTTATGTACCTGACTTTGTAAAAGACGAAATCCGTCAACAAGTGCGTACTGAGTTGAAAAACGAAGTGGTCGGTGATGTCATGCAACAAGCTAAAAAAGAAAAATGGGGCTTGCCAGGGGCTTTACCTGAATGGGTTAATCGCTTTAAGTTATCAGGTGATATTCGTTTAAGAGAGCAGTCAAGTTTTATGGCATCTAATAATTCGATAAATGGAACATACATCGATTATGCCGCTATTAATACTAATGGCGGTAATGCAAATAATCAAAATACGTTCGTTAATACCCAGGATGGTCGTAATCAAGGTCGTGAAAGAGTGCGTTTAGGAATTGATGTGAAAATTACGGACGATATAGATGCAGGCATGCGTTTAGCCACAGGTAACATAACTAATCCAGTATCTACCAATCAAACCATGGGTATTACGGGTCAAAAATATGCATTTAACTTAGATAGGGCTTTTTTACGTTATAACGCAGTGAATGATGACAAGTTCAATTGGCTAACCGTAATGGGAGGTCGTACGCCTAATCCCTTTTTTACCGGTGGTAGTGAAGTGGTTTGGGATGAAGATTTATCGTTTGAAGGTGTGATGGGTACCGTAAGACATAAATTAAGTACAGATGGGTTGGAAAATGCAGCTGGTGCTAAGGGGCCTATGGTTTATGCAACCGGTGGCATGTTCCCATTACAATCATCGGTGGGTTTAAGCTCGCGTGATAAGTGGTTATTTGGTGGTCAAACTGGTTTAGACTGGGGTTTTGATAATCAAGACTCTCTAAAAGTGGGTGCCGCTTATTATGATTATCGTAATATTACCGGTAAAGTTGATCCGCAGTTAAATAACTGTGGTTATAGTAATCCTCTTGCGTGTAATTCCTCTGCAGAAGTTATGCAGTCAGTTCCTCAATTTATGCAGTATGGCAATACTTTGACACCAGTATCAAACACTGCAACGGGTTCTTTATATGGCTTAGCCTCTAACTATCGTATTCTTAATTTTAACGCTTTATATGATTTAGCTTTATTTTCGCCTCATCACTTAAAGTTTAGTGCCGATTTTGCAAAGAACATAGGTTTCAATTCAAATGAAATTAAGAACCGTTATCCTGGTGGTACTTTTGTGACTGGTGGTGCGTTGAAAAACTCTTTAAATTCCGCCGGTACTTATGCATGGCAAGTCAGAGCAGAGTTAGGTTGGCCTAAAGTTGATGTTGCTGGTCATTGGAGCGTATTTTCTTTATACAAATATGTTGGAAGTGATGCTGTGCTCGATGCTTATACGGATTCTGACTTTCATATAGGTGGATCACTTAACTTGGGTGGCACTAACGTGAAGGGTTGGGTAGTCGGTGGTAACTATGGTTTGATGAAAAATCTTTGGTTAACTGGTAAATGGTTTAGCGGTAGTATGATTACAGGCCCGCAATATAATGTTGATTTAATGCAACTTGATATCAACACGCATTTCTAAAGGCATATCGTTTATGAAAATTAAGATTAACGCACTGATGTTACTAGCGGGTTTAATGCTGTCTATCACATCATTAAACACTAGAGCGGCACCTAGAACTGATAATGGCAATGGTAAAGCGATGGCTAAGTTGCAGATGATGGTTAAAGAAGCAACTACTGCTAGAGATGCGTTAAAGACTGAAAAAGAAAAAATTGAACAAGAATTGGTAAAGTTGAAAAAAGAAAAGGACATTTCAGAGTCATCTGAACAGCAATTAAAAAGCGACTTAGCGGCTAAAAGCAGCTCTTTATCAGCGACCTCTAATACTTTAGAACAAACCAATGCTAAATTATTGGAAGTGATTGAAAAATATAATGTGCTTAACAAGGCCAAAGCTGAGTTAAATATAAATTATGAGAAATTGGTCGCGACTAATAAGCAAACAGATAATAATTTGCAAAGTTGTGAATCTAAAAATGTAAAGTTGTATGATGCAGGCAAAGAAATTCTTAGTGCTTATCAAAATAGAAATATAGTAGATACTTTACTTAAAGATGAACCTATCTTCCAATTTAATAGTGTTGAAATGGAAGGCATTGTTCAAGAGTATGAAGATAAATTACGTAAGCAAATTTATACTAAAAAATAGTTTTTTAAACAGATTTATCGATTAATATGCGGTATTTGCTTGATAAGGTAATTTTTGTGAATTGTTTTTTTTAAACTTACTTCACAATATAATAGATAATCTAAGCTGATTTAAGTCTTAAATTAGGGGGGGGATTATCCTACCCTTTGTCGCCTAGGCCTAATAGATAGTTAGCGTTCATTAGTTTGAGCAACGCCTATAATTTCTCCGATTGTGCAATTTTTACTTCCTTACAGTCTAAATACGCGTGCTATTGAGTTTAAAATCCTGAACGTGATTGGTTAAAGGCTTTTAATTAGCTCTTAGTAGCCAATTTATATGGCAAGTTTACTCAATCAATTCATGATGCCAGTTTTTTATTATATCTAAGTTAATGTATATTATGTCTAGATTGCCTTATATTTATTATTTACTATTTTGTATTTAGAACATTTTCATTTAATTGAGTTTCCATTTTCGATCTCACCCGATCCGCACTTTATGTATATGAGTAAGCGGCATAAGGAAGGTTTAGCTCATCTACTCTATGGTATTGAATATGGTGGTGGTTTTGTTGCCTTAACTGGAGAAGTTGGCACTGGAAAAACCACATTATGTCATTGTCTTTTACAACAATTGCCCGAAAATATTGATCTGGCATTGATTTTAAATTCTCGTTTAAATTCATATGAGTTAGTCGCTACATTATGTGATGAACTCGGCATTAGTTATGATAAAACGTCTCAGTCTTTAAAGTATTTAATTGATCAATTAAATCAACATTTATTATTGACTCATGCCAAAGGTAGGCAGACTGTTTTGTTGATTGATGAAGCGCAGAACTTAAGCATGGAAGTGCTGGAGCAACTTCGCTTATTAACTAACTTAGAAACCACTAAAACCAAGTTATTGCGTATTATTTTGGTGGGACAACCCGAATTAAAAGAGCTATTACAAAGACAAGATCTTCGACAATTAAATCAACGCATTACTGCTAGATATCATTTGTTACCCTTATCTCTTAATGAGACCCGTGCTTATATTAGACACCGATTGAGTATTAGTCATGGTGATGTCTATTTGTTTAAAGAGTCAGCTATCAAGAGAATTTTTCAATTAACGAAGGGAATCCCAAGATTAATTAATTTATTGTGTGATAGGTCTCTTTTAGGAGCTTATGCTACGCATGTTTACAAAGTTAATGCTGGAATTGTAAATCATGCTGCTCTAGAAATACTCCCTGACAATTCATTAAATAGTCGTTTTTTTCGTACAGTAGTCTCTACTGTTATTATTGGGTTTTTAGCGGCATCTGCTTATCTATACAAAACCAATAACAATTTTAAATCTTTATTTTTATCGGAAAACTCTTTAACAAAAGAAGTCGTATCAACACCTAGTATAGTTGAAATCAAGCCTATTTCGGAGACTCAACAGGTTAATGTCCCTAAAATTCCAGAACCTACACATATTAGTGAGCCACAAATTTCAGAAGCTAAACAGCCTAGTGATACTCAAAATCCGGCAATTAAACCTTTTAGCGATTCACAAATTGTTGTTGAATCGCCAATAAATATCCCTGTTGTTTCTTTTACTGAGTGGTTAATTAACCCTGCTTCTACGCTAGAAAATGTGTTGAAAGCTACACTTAAAAAATGGGGTAAAACTAGTCTACGTAATCAAAAAGTTGATTGTTCTACTATACAGGTGACGGGGCTACGCTGTGAAATAGGTAAGGCATCTTGGAAAGACATATTGAAGTTAAAAAAGCCCGTTATTTTAGAGTTTGTTTTAGATGATAATAGTAAATTTCACGCTTTAGTCACAGGATTTTCAGAGCAACAGACGATTATTCACTTTGATAATGATATTAAGTTTTCCGTTGCAGATATTTTAAAATATTGGGAGGGCTATTATTTAACGTTAGAAGCACCTGAATTAAAAGCTGTTAAGATTATTTCTTACGCGCAAAACTCAGAGAATGTATTGTGGTTACGCTATGTATTAAATAGTTTTGATGGACAGTCAACTCAAGTTGAGCGTCCGCAATACTATGATGACGCTCTATTTAAACGGGTTCAAAGCTATCAACATGCACAACATTTAGGTGGGGATGGAAAGGTAGGTCCAAGTACCCTAATTAGTCTTAAGAATTATGCCCAAAAACTTGAATATTCGCACTTAACGATTAACGAATAATTATGTCTTTTATTTTAAATGCCCTCCGTAAGTCTGAACAAGAAAGACAGAAATTACAAGTTAACAGCTTGAGTTTCGACCAAGCTGAATCTCCAGTTAATGTTAATCGACGAAAAATGGTGATTTATAGTGTCATTTTCGTTGCGGTTAATTTAATACTCACAGTGGGTATTATCAGCCTAGTTCGGTCTCCAGCTGAGGTATTTAAGTTGGAGGTTAAAGAAAAGCCAGAAAATGGATTAATAAAGCCTCAAGAAATGGTTTCGCAAAGTCAGTTAATAAAACTGCCGGAAACGGACTTTAACAGTGAGTTAATAAAACCCGTTGAAAAAACTATTGAGCCAGATAAGAGTGCTGCACTTCCAAATGCGCCTATTGCTAACACTTCAATTGCAGATTTAATTGAAGAAAAATCTAATGTTATCAGTGAGAGTGAACCGCCGAAAACAAAAACAGTTACCGCTAAGCCTGAGGTCATCAATAACCCCGTTAGAGCACCTAAAATAGAAAACAGGCCACAAGCAACCATTGTTGAAGCCACTCCTGAAATAAGTTTACCCAAAGAAACGCTACCTTATTTGCGCGAGTTACCTTTTGCGTTTCAACAAAACGTGCCTGACATCACTATTAATGTATTTGTGTATTCAGATCAACCTAGTGAATGTTTTGTTATGATTGATGGTGTTAAATATAAAATTGGGCAGTCTTTACCTAATGCGATTCATATTAAAGACATCACTACGAATAGTTTGGTTGTGGAGTATCAAAATAAAACGTTTCAAGTCGAAAGACCTTGAGGTGTTTGCTGATTACTTTTTAGTTAATGAAATGGATTGACTTTGATCATCAATATTTATTTGATAGCGATTGAACGCACTCATACCAAGTAAACGATGTGGCCCTAATTGCTTATCCGGAATAAAGGCTACTTGGACATTTTCTATTGTTTCACCTGCTAATTTGATGGAATGTAAAGAGCCAACTTTAGCATCCGTCGTACCATTTGCAGTTTGCATTGCTTGATGACTAAAGTTCGTGTTTTTCATACCGAGTCGATTAATCATAGACTCAGGCAGCACCACAATGTCTGCGCCAGTATCAATGACTAACTCCATGGTTTCCCAAAGACTGCCATCCCCAGATAGTGCAGCTGACACCATATAATGATTACCTTGATGACTGGTAGGTAGTACTATATTTTGAACGGCAGATTTTTGTTTTTTATTGACGATGACGATACGTTCAATCTCACCTTTATTGTTTCTGCTGACAATATGATTAAACGTCGTTAATAATTGTTCTATTTGTTGTTCTAAATTACCCCGAGTAACTATTTTTTCTTCATTTTGAATACGCTCTAACCCCAACACTTTGATATTCATGCGACTTTGTAGATCTACTATTTGCTCATATAAGTCGTTAGGAGCAACGTTAGTATCAGCGTGGACATGAGTGCTTATAAAAACTACGCTTAGGCTCAATACTCGTCTTAGTGTGTTGTTTGAATGCAGGGAGGGGTAAAGCTGTATCATTATTAAGATCTTCCGAGTCTTTTTTCAGTCTCAAGTACTAATTGGGTTGTTTTTAAGACAGTATCTGGATTTAAGCTCATAGAATCAATACCTATTTCTACTAAAAATTCGGCCATTTCTGGGTAATCAGAGGGTGCCTGACCACAGAGTCCACAATGTTTACCATTTCGTTTTGAGCCTTCTGAGGCTAAGCGTATCATTTCTTTAACACCTGCATCACGTTCGTCAAAGTCTTCAGCAACTATGGCAGAATCACGATCTACACCAAGGGTTAATTGTGTAAGATCATTAGAACCTATTGAAAAGCCATCAAAATGGGCAGAGAAAGCATCAATTTGAATGACATTATTGGGGATTTCGCACATTACATAGATCTCAAGTCCGTTATTACCGCGCTGTAAACCGAGTTCTGCCATGTACTTTAATACCTTTTCGGCCTCTTGCACACGACGGCAGAACGGTATCATTAATATTACATTGGTAAATCCCATATCATCACGGACGCGTTTCATGGCCGCACATTCTAAGGCGAAACCTTCGGCATACGCGGGGTGGGTATAGCGTGACGCCCCCCGAAAACCAATCATAGGATTGGCTTCTTCAAATTCAAACCAGCGCCCGCCTAATAAAGTCGCATAATCGTTTGTTTTAAAATCTGACATTCTAACCACGACAGGTTTTGGGTAAAAAGCTGCTGCGATGGTTGCCACACCTTCTGATAAGGACTGTATAAAGAAGTCTGTTGGATTTTTAAATTGTTGGGTTAACGCTTGAAGTTGCTGGCGTACCGATGCATCCTCCACCCGTTCAGGATGGATTAATGCCATAGGGTGGGCTTTGATATATTCCGTAATAATAAACTCCATTCTGGCTAAACCCACACCATCGTTTGGTAAAAAACGCGTCTTAAAAGCTAACTCTGGATTACCTAGATTAAGCATGATTTTAGTTTTTGGACGTTTTAAACCTGTTAGATCAGTCTTATTAATATCAAATTTTAGCGTGCCCGCATACACATTGCCTTTATCACCCTCTGCACAGGATACGGTAATAGGTGTGTTATTTTGAATGGCTGAGGTCGCGTTGTCACATCCTATGACGGCGGGTACGCCCAATTCACGGGATATTATTGCGGCATGACACGTTCTGCCTCCTCTATTAGTCACAATCGCCGAAGCAATTTTCATGACCGGTTCCCAATCCGGTGTGGTTAAATCAGCTACTAAAACATCACCCAGTTTAAATTCTTTTAATTCATTTAGATTGTTAATAATTCTAGCAGTACCAGTGGCAATTTTACTGCCGACGGCATGGCCAGATACTAGAGGCTGAGCCGATTCTTTGAGGGTGTATTGTTCTAATATTAAGGCATTTTGTTGAGAGACAACGGTTTCAGGGCGGGCTTGGACAATATATAAAGTGCCATCAATACCGTCTTTTGCCCATTCCATATCCATAGGTTTGGGTTGACCCGCTTTGGCGCTGTAATGATTTTCAATTTTTATCGCGTAGTCAGCTAACGTTAAAACATCTTCATCATTAATACAAAATCGTTCCCTTTCAGTGGCTGAAGTAGCAATATTCCTTGTAGGTTCATGCGTCCGCCCCTCACTGTAGATCATTTTAATTTTTTTTGAACCTAGATTGCGTTTGAGTATGCTTCTGAACCCTTGATTAAAGGTAGGTTTATGGACATAAAATTCGTCAGGATCTACGGCACCTTGGACTACATTCTCTCCTAATCCATAGGCTCCTGTAATAAAAACCACATCATTGAATCCTGATTCGGTATCTAAAGAAAACATGACGCCACTGGCACTAAGATCAGATCGAACCATTTTCATAATGCCAATCGATAAAGCTAATTTAAAATGATCAAACCCCTGATCTATACGGTAATGAATAGCTCGATCCGTAAATAAACTGGCAAAACACCGTTTACAGGCTTCTAACAAGGCTACATTGCCACGAATATTAAGATAGGTATCTTGCTGACCGGCAAAACTAGCGGTAGGTAAGTCTTCAGCCGTTGCTGAACTGCGGACAGCGACACTCAGTTCAGTACCATATTGCACTTGTAATTTTGCATAGGCAGCTATGATTTGTTGTTCTAAATCTAATGGAAATGGAGCCGCATAAATAATGTCGCGAGCGATACGCGCTCGTTCTGCTAAATCGGTGACGTCATCTGGATTAAGATCATCTAAGGCGTTATGCAAAGGCTCCCAAGCCTTAGCTTGATCAAGAAGATAACGGTAACCTTCTGCCGATACGGCGAAGCCATTTGGAATTTGAATGCCTTGTGATGATAGTTCTTGATACATTTCGCCTAGTGAGGCGTTCTTACCTCCCACTAAAGGAATATCATTTATCGTTAATTCGTTAAACCAGCGTATATAATTTGTGGATGTAGACATGGCGACTATCCTTAAGGTAAGAACTTTTCGATTGAAAAGCGTAAGGTAGTTTACGCTTAACTATTTAAAACAAGTATATTTAAGTAAATATAGTGCAAAAAAAATCATAATTAATTAAAGTGTTGCACAGTTAAAAAGTGAGACCTAGGAATACGCAATGTCAGAAAGTAAAGTTTATACAGTCAATCCAGCTATAGCAGACAAGGCACACATTAATCGTGCGTCTTATCAAATTATGTATCAGCACTCTATTAATGAGCCTGATAAGTTTTGGGCCCAACAAGCTGAGCTGTTTTTAGACTGGCATAAGCCGTGGCATACGGTGCAAACGTGTGATTATCGTACGGGTCATATTCGTTGGTTTGAAGGAGGTGAACTTAACGTCAGTGTCAACTGTGTTGATAGACATCTTCCAACTCGTGCGGATCAAGTAGCTATCATTTGGGAGGGTGATGATCCTCAGCACAGTCAATTGATTACTTATGAAGAGTTACATACAGAGGTCTGTAAGTTTGCTAATGTTTTAAAAACCTTAGGTGTCAAAAAAGGCGATCGCGTCTGTATTTATATGCCTATGTTAGCGGAAGCAGCTACTGTCATGTTAGCGTGTACAAGGATTGGGGCGGTACATTCCATTGTATTCGGTGGATTTTCAGCAGAGGCTTTAAAAGATCGAATATTAGATTCTGATTGTCAATTTGTTGTCTGCGCTGATGAGGGTTATAGGGGAGGTAAAATTCTACCTATCAAATCTAGCGTTGATGAAGCGGTTTTATCATGCCTCAATGTCAAGAAAGTGATTGTTATAAAAAATACCGGTAATCCTGTTGCTTGGCTAGATGAGCGAGATGTTTGGTATCACGAAGCTATGGCATTAGCTTCTAACGTTTGCCCTGCTGAAATAATGTCTGCTGAAGATCCTTTATTTATTCTTTATACATCGGGTTCAACGGGTAAACCTAAAGGTGTTTTGCATACGACAGGAGGGTACTTGTTGTATGCAGCCATTACACATAAATACATTTTTGATTATCAAGAAGGTGATATTTATTGGTGTACTGCTGATATTGGCTGGATTACGGGGCACACCTATATGATTTATGGCCCCTTATGTAATGGTGCTACTACTTTAGTATTTGAAGGTGTTCCTACGTATCCCGAAGTGGATCGTTTATGGAAGGTTATTGATAAACATCAGGTCAATATATTTTATACTGCACCCACGGTTATTCGGGCCTTAATGGCTCATGGTGACGAGTTCGTAAAGCATACTTGTAGGGACTCTTTACGCATATTAGGTAGCGTTGGAGAGCCAATTAATCCAGAAGCTTGGGAATGGTATTACCATCAAGTCGGTGAGGCGAAATGTCCTATTATGGATACTTGGTGGCAAACTGAAACAGGAGGTATATTAATTACGCCTTTGCCGGGTGTTACTGACTTAAAACCGGGCTCAGCTACCTTACCCTTTTTTGGTATAAAACCAGAAATCATGGATGCTCAAGGTATTTTGATGGAAGGTGCAGCAGAAGGCGTGTTAGTAATTAGCGCTTCTTGGCCAGGTCAAGCACGCACTGTTTATGGTGATCATCCTCGCTTTATAGATACTTATTTTAATCATTATCCTGGATATTATTTTGCCGGTGATGGTGCGCGTCGGGATGAAGATGGCTATTTTTGGATTACGGGTCGTGTTGATGACGTGCTTAATGTCTCTGGTCATAGGATGGGGACGGCTGAGATAGAAAGTGCTTTGGTATTACATGAATGTGTTTCTGAAGCGGCAGTTGTAGGGTATCCTCATGATATAAAAGGGCAGGGGATCTATGCTTACGTCACTCTTAATAAGGGTGTTGAACCGTCTGACGAACTTAAAAATCAATTAAAGGCGTTAGTTCGTAAAGAAATTGGTGCGATTGCCCATCCAGATATTATTCAATGGGCGCCCGGTTTGCCAAAAACACGTTCAGGTAAAATTATGCGTCGCATACTTAGAAAAGTCGCGGCCAATGAATTAGAAAACTTGGGTGATACTTCAACGCTAGCTGATCCTACTGTCGTAGAAGAACTTATTGATAATCGACTCAATCGTTAATGCAACTTACTATTTTACTTTAGTTTAAATACTAGGGTTAGGGTTAACCGATTACATTGGTAACCTTCAATTAGTTATTCATGCCTGTATTTCTTCTATAGGCATGCGATGGTTACATTTCATATTTGATCGATTATTTCGTTATGGCGATTAATTTGTATATCCGCGTTTTTATCAAATAAATAAAAATTGTTTTTGCCCGATTGTTTAGCAATATACATAGCATGATCTGCTTGTCTAATTAAAGTATCTGCTGTTAATACCGGTCCATTAAGGTCGTCACTATAAAGCCTTACTCCAATGCTTGCAGATACTTTTAATTCTAGCCCTTTTAATGTAATAGGCGTTCTACATGCATGTAATAATTTTGATAGGGGTTTATCGATATCTTTTAGAAATTCAATGTTATTAAGAACAGCAATAAATTCATCACCGCCTAATCTACCTAGCGTATCTGACTCACGTATAGATTGTTTCATTTGTTGACTAATTGCTACTAAAAATTCATCTCCTATATTGTGACCGTATTTATCATTAATGGTTTTAAATCCATCTAAATCAATGAAAAGGACTGCTATATTTTTTTTATTACGAATGTTTTTTAATATATCTTGTTCTAGTCGATCGATTATTAATTGTCTATTTGGCAGACCAGTTAATATATCGTAATAAGCAAATTGTTCCAGAATTTGTTGTTGCTGTTTAAGGGCTGTGATATCGGTTGTTAATATTACATATTGATCCAATGTATGATTTTCATTTTTGATAGCCGAAATTGAATGTAGGCCCGGACAAATTTCACGGTTTTTATATTTATTCCAAACCTCACCAGTCCAAAAACCTTCTTTTTCTAAAGAGTTCCTCATTTCTTTAAAAAATAATTTATCATGAACTCCTGATTTAAAAATGCTTGGTTTTTTTCCAATTAGTTCTTCACGCGTGTATCCACTAATTTCAAGAAATCTATCATTACATTCAATAATATTTGCTTCTCTATCTGTAATATAAATGCCTTCTTTTGCATGATTGAAAACATCAGAAGCTAATTGTAATTTTTTGTCAATTCTTGACTTCTCAATAGCAAGTACAATTAAATCTGAATATTCAGTAACTAATTGTAACGTACTATTTTTGAGAGATTTTTGTTTATTATTGTAAATAAGAAACAAACCTAATAAAGATTTGTTTTTTGTAAATATAGGCTGAGACCAGCATCCAGAATATGATAGATTTTGAGTTGTTTTTCTAAATGGGGCCCAGTATTGATGAGTATGTATATCTTTTATGAATAAGGATTTTCCAGCAAATATAAAGTTCTCATGCATATCAACTTCGGTTGCTATGGTCATACCATTAATAGATGAACTATAAAATTCTGGTAAGCGAGGTGAGGTTCCATTATATAAAAATTTATGATCGTCACTTAATAACAAGATAGTGCAGGCAATATTATTATCTGTACTATCTATATTGTTTGCAATATTATTCAAAATATTTGGTAGTGGCTGCTGAGTAGATAGCATATCAAGAACTGAGTTTCTGCGAGTTTCTCGTTTTTCAATTAAGTTCTCGGCTTTTATTTCACGACTTAGTCTAATAATCCATCCTGAAGATAACAGAAATAAAACAATAATAAACGTACCATATTTATAAATATAATATTTACTTATCCCCACATCAATTTGTGCACTTAACCAATAATTAACAATATCCTCAATTTCATGTGAATCAATAGCAGCACTGGCCTTATACATAATTGAAAATAACTCAGGTTTTTGCTTAATTATTCCAATTGTTCTTTGTGATCTATATTGAGTTTGCCCTGAAAAACGTAAGTCAAATAACCCTTCTTTTTTAATCCAGTAATTTGCACCGCGTGCATCCCCAATATAAGCGTCAACTTTACCTTTTGCTAATAATTTTAAGGCAGAACGGGGGTCTATTGCCTCTACTAATTTGATTTCAGGATAATCATTTTGCAACCATTCATGAACGGCATTTGATTTCTCAACAGCAACAACTTTTCCAAACAAATTATATATACTATCAACAAAGTTGTATTTACCATTATCGATAATGACGTTTGGTGTTTCGAGATAGGGTTTTAGAAAATTAAGATATTCATTACGTTCTTTTGTTACAACTATCCCAGCAATCATGTCTATTTGGCCTTGCTTTGCAAATTCAACTGCTTCAGCTAGGTTTTTTGGATAGACAATAGTAAATTTTATACCTAGTTTTTGTTCTAGTAATTTAAGATAGTCGGCAGCCATTCCTACAAACTCATGATTCTCATTTACCCAATCATATGGTTGTTTATTAGGATTAACTCCTACACGAATAATGGGATGATTTTTTAACCACTGTTTTTCTGCGTCAGTAAGTGTAGACTCCTGAACTGAAGATTTATATACAAAACTTTTTAGTTTCTCTGAATCAATAGCTTGGTTATAACTTGCTTTAGCATAAGATTCGGCTATAAATCTAAGTCTGTTTAAATCAATATAACCTAAGGGTACTGATTTAGGCATTAATTTAAGCGTTTCTTCTGCTTCGTATTGCAGGTGAGATAAAGATAATTTGCTTTGATATTTATTGGTAATTAAAGAAATAATTTGTTGAGGATGAGAGATAGCAAACTCCCATCCTTTTAATGTTGCTTTAAGGAAACGATTTATACGATCAGAATGTTTTTGACGTTCATTTTCACTGGTAAATAGAATATCACCGTAAAAATCAATGCCATAATTTTGTGGATTAATAATGGTGATCGGAATATTGTGTTGTCTGTAATAAAAAGGCTGGTCGGTTAAATATCCAGTCATGACGTCTAAATCACCGCGAACTAATAAACTGTTATCAGTTGATTGTGTAACTAGTTTAATGTCGGCATATGAAATGTTAACACTGGACAACAGGGTTCTGAGGGGGGCCTCGTTCGCATTAAAACTATCTAACATGATGCGCTTCCCTTTCATCTCAAAAGGACTGATGATGCCAGAGTTTTGTTTAGTAATAAAAACTAGAGGATTATGTTGAAAGATGGCCGCTATTGCCACAACAGGTTTTCCGAGTGCATATTCATGTAACAGACCTGAGTCGCCAACACCATAATCAGCCTCATTATTAACCACTTGGTCAGTAACGTTTTTTTCTATTTGTCTTTCTTGTATTTCAACTTCCAGTCCTTCTTCAGCATAATAACCTTGTTCAATTGCAGCGTAATAACCTGCGAATTGAAACTGGTGGAACCATTTGAGTTGTAAACGAACTTTTTCGAGGGGTTGAAAAGCGGGGGACGCGATTGTTGGGGTTGAGAAACAAAATCCGCTTACTAATAAGATTAGGATACTTGCCGTAACAAAACTTTTTATCTTATAAAGCATATTGATTCAAGTTATACGACAAGGTTCTTATTATGAAATTATAAATTTAGTATATTAATGATATATATTCAACCTTATGTTTATGCAACATTGAATTCTATATGGGATTAATTGTACTTTAAGATGCCGTCGTTACGGAAGTCAAAATAACCCTTATTTTATAAATAATATAAGTTCTTTAATTTGAAATGGTTAACATTAAATTTCCCTTACCTGTATTAATGTAAGATAAGGGAGTTTGTATTAATGTCCTGCGTGACCGCCTTTGGGTGGTTTTAAGTCATTTTTTCTCAAAACATACTTGTCTGCTTTTTTGCCTGTAATGGCATTGCCGTTGTTATCAAGCTGAGTGATACTGTTATCACCTACCAAATAGTAATGATTAGTTGCCTCAAGATTATTTCGAGGGGTTAGTACTAAGGTCGTATTATTATTTCCCGTAGTAAATTTTCCTTTTTCTACGATTTCTCTTTCAGATTTGCCGACGTATTGTCTAATCAATAAATAGGTATTGTTACTGTTAAGTGCTAGAGAAGTTTTAATGCCAGTACAATCTTCACAGGGTACAAATCCGTTATATACGCCTGGCCATTCTGAGTTTGTTTGTTCATGGTGGCTTTCGTGCTCTGAAGGTGTATCAGTTGATTCAGCGAATGCGGTGTTATTTACTGCAAATGCGCCAACTATAAATAAAGAGCCAAGAAGTAATTTATTTGTTTTTTTTGTGTTGTGCATAATGCCTCCTCTAATTATTATTAATGGGTAGTGTGATAGTGAAACATAAACTTAACTCTAGTGCTAATAAAGTCAACTTTCTTGATTATTTATTTTGATTCCACGGCATGATAGGTACTGTAGAAATACTATTTGCGGGTGCTCCATCAATGATCTTACGGCTAATAGCGACATAAATTAAAGTATTACGCTTTGTATCAAATAGTCGAGATACTTTAGTTTCTTTAAAAAAAAGTGAAGTGCTTTCACTAAAAGCAGTTTCCTCATCAGGCAATTTATCTTTGATTACGATAGGACCAATTTGACGACAAGCAATAGAAAATTGTGATGGGTCTTCAGCTACGCCTAGTGCACCTGAAATGCCCCCCGCTTTTGCCTGACTAATGTGACATGACACACCTTGTACTCTTGGGTCATCAAAAGCTTGGATACAGATTTTGTTATTTGAACCTATGAGTTTCCATGTCGTGGTTACACAACCAATTTCTTCAGCCCGGGCTAAACTAGAGATCAATGATATTAATAGTGCGTAAAAAACGTAGGGTTTGTTCATATGATAATAAGTGAAATTGTTTTAAAGGTTGAATTAGCTATTTATTTTTATTAAGTCTTGTTTTGATACTTTTTGCTACAGTTATTAAGTTATCAGCATATATGACGGTTAATAACACAAACGCCACTCCAATTAACATACTGATTGCAATAATTGCCAATGAGAATTGGCTCCAATTAGTTTTGTAGAAATCTGCTTTAACAGGTGCACTAATGCCAGGAATGCTAGGTAAATCACCATCACCACCATCCACTTTTAATTGGGCTTTCATGCCTTTTTCCATGTGTTGAGGAAGTTCGCAATGCACTAGGTAAGTTTTCTTTTGGCTCGGCAAAATCAGTGATGCTTGCAGTTGACCCGTGCCGTTAAGTTCTAAATGGAACATTCCATCAGGATATAAATACCCAGGTAAACCATGAATCATTAATTGATGGCGGATTTGGTCATCATTAATAAAGGTTATATTGATTTTAGCGCAGGGTTTTACATCCCATTCTTGGGTATCAAAGGCGAACATTTTGCCGGTAAATTTCTCTGCATATTGTTGACCCGCTCGTATAATAATATCTACATTTTCTGATATTTGTGGACAATCACGCGGTAACCTATTGGGATTTGCATTCATGATCATGCCTTTTTCATCCATAATCATGCCACCATGTTCCATAGCAATAACAGGTTGAAGTGCACTGATAAGTAGTAAACCCACTAAGAATTTTTTCATGATTTTAATTTCCTTTTAATCACCAGTATTAACAAGACCAATAACCCTATCAATAGTCCAATCGCTAAACCAAATAATAGAATATGTAAATAATTGGGTTCAACAATGCCGGCATCCCCCAATAATGCGCCAAACGCCCCTTCCGTCCATACCGCCTGTCTTTTTGCGTAATACTCTTTATTAAATATTTGATCTAATAAATGTTCATGCATCTTTGGCATGCCTTGCTCATCTAAGAATGAACTATAGGCAAGTATAGCCATATTGCCACCAGGTTCTATACCATCAGTGGTTGTGCCAGTGGGAACATGGTCATGAAACATCCATAAACCAGGTCCATAACTGTGTAAACCATCATTTTGGGTTTTAATATGTATATCATTACGTTGAGCAGTACCTATATCAAGCACATCTCTGGTAATTTGTTGTGCTTCAGTAAGGTCAACGCCATCTAAGGCCGTTACCGTGGCTTTATGGCCATGTATGTGTAAAGCAATTGCACTGCGTTGAAAATTAGCGACGTGTAATTTAATGTCTTCATTTTCTGAAGAGATAATCATTGAATCCCTTAGCGTATACGGAAAAGAATGTCCATTGAGTAAGAAGTAGTTTTCAAAGGACTCCGTCATATTGTAATCACGTGCCATATGCTGAGCGACTAAGCGGGGATCATTAGCCTCCTGAATGATATGAGCCAGTCTCTTATCGATCGATTGATAATGTAAGTCGTATTCTTGGTTATAAACCTTTTTCACTGCATTAGACGGGTGTCGTACCACTCCCGCTCCGACGTTAAATGTTTGTAACCAATTATTAGGTTGATTTTCTTCAACTATAAACATGCCCCCTAAGCCCATCATGAAATGTTGAGCCGTTTGCACGTGGCAATGATAAAGCATTGTGCCTACGTGTCTGGGTTGTATTTCATAGGTATGACTTTTCCCCGGAAACACAGAGTGTTCTTCCATGCCATCGTTATCTTCACCCTTAGCCGTCATCCAAGGGTGATCCACACCATGCAAATGTATCGTGTGAGGTAAATAATGCGTATTCTCTAAAGTGATATAAACTTTATCACCTTGTTCAACACGTATCACAGGTGAGGGGGCTCTTAATAAAGGATTAGATACCAATGAATTGTAATTTTTAACTGCCATGCCACGAGATTTTGGTGCGTACACCCACAAGCCGGGTTGAATGCCGGGAGCAATATCAAAGGTATTGATTAAAAACTCACCGTCTGGACTAGCGCCATTTAATTCTACGACTTCTAGTTTGATATTGATGACATCTGGGTCGCCATCTTTATCTAAATCTTCACCCAGGGTTAAGGCATCTTGTGCAAAGTCAGTTTGCATCAATGTGCCCATCGAAACATTGTTAGTGCCTTTAACCGAAGTTGCAACTTCATAGGGATTATCTGGCTCACAATCGGGGGATGCGTTAATTGAAACATCCTCAATCACTTGCGCAGTTCGCCATTCTGGATGCAGATTTGAACAAGGTTTTTCAATGCTACTATTGTCTTTAGCTTGATTGTAAATCGTTTCGGGGGGCTTAATGCCCGCTTTATTGTATTGGTGGGGATAAGTGTAATAAATAATGCTGATTGAACCCGCAATTAAGCAAAGTAGAGCTAAAGAGATAAATATTTTTTTTAATGACATGTTTTAAGAAACATCTAAAGTAGTGATTTGCGTATTGTAAGTCGGCGTTTCGATAAAACCTAATGCAAATGCAATCAGATAAGTGGATTGCTTAGGCCGCCTTTCGTTTATGCCAAATAATAAAACCAGTGGTCAAGAAAACTAAAGGGAAGATCAGCAGAATAATGGCATTTAAAACTATGATTTGTTTCTCTGATAAGTTTAAATGAGTGCCAATGTTTGTTTTAAGGAGAGTTTTGATTGAATGAGTGTCCATATTCGCTAATTGGGAGAGCGCATAGCTTAAAGATTCTTCATCAATATAGTTTAATTTTTCAACACGATTTTGATATTCAACAAGAATGATGTCTTTAGCGCTACTTTTAAGATTTTTGATTTGCTCAGGATGCAATTGAGGATCTATAAAAATTAAGCTGATGTCTTGTTTCTGATATTTAAAACGATCGACTAATTGAGAAATTTGGCTTCGAATGGATTGGCCCTTTTCAATAAATGCCGTAATTCGTATGGGTTCTGGTAATAAATTCAACAATTTTTGACTTTCAAAAGATAAAGTATTACTTGAGCTAGTACTAATATCTATCTGATAAGTATACTTATTACTTAGCCAAGAAAGATTAACTAGAGTAAATAGGATAAGCGTAGTTATTACGATATTTTTTAAGTGTAATTGCTGGTTAATACGTGACATCACAGTCATTTTTGTAAGCGTTGTTTGTTAAGGCAACTAATTGATAATACGATAAAGGTGGCAACAAATAAGAAAAAATACAAAATATCAGCACTATTGATTAAGCCAGTTTGAATATTTTGATAATGATTCAATAATGATAGATATTCAACCAGTTCGTTAGGTTGATCACTAATAGTCTTACTGATATTAAACAGCCACAAGATTAATAAGATTCCAAACGTACCCATAGCAGCAATAGTAGGGTGACTGGCTATAGTTGACAAAAATATACCCGTTGCAGTGAAAGCAGCAACTAACAATATCAAAGCTAGTACATTTGCCAAATATTTACCAATATCAAGTTCTCCACCCATTAGCAATGATAATGGCATTAAGGCTATGAGCATTACGATGAGCCAGAGTAATGTCAATGTACCTAGATATTTACCTATAATTATTTGCATATTGGAGATGGGTGCAGCCAGCAATAGTGTTAATGTTTTATTGCGCCGTTCTTCGCATATGACTCGCATTGTTAATAGTGGTGTCACTAACAATAAAATAATGGCAGCATTGCTAAACAGTGGTGTGACGATAATATCGGTGAGACCGGGTGCGCCTTCGATGCTAGCTAATTTAACTTGCATTAAGTCGAAGGTTTCAACTTGAGTTAAGAATATATAGCCTAGAATAATTTGTAATACAGCTAATAATACCCAGGCCATAGGCGTTTTAAAATGACTTTTAAACTCTTGCGCAGCAATGCCAATAATCATGATTAAGCGGGTTCTTCCGTAGAAGCAATAAATAATGTTTCTAAATTTTTTTTGACAGGTGATATTTCTATTAGCCCCCAATCCTGTTTAATTATAATTTCTGCAATTTGCTGGGTAAGATCGTGGGAATGATTAAAATTTATTTTAAATTCATTGTTGGATAAGACTTCTAGGTTTTGAACCCCCGGAATCGTTAAGAGGATCTGTTTATCAATGGGCCGTGTGGTTTTAAAAATTACACTGCTTTCATTAATTGATTTATTAATTGTGTCTATACTTTCTTTAACGATCAATTTGCCTTGATGGATAATTTGTACATGAGTACAGGTTTCTTGCACCTCATTTAAAATATGAGTAGATAGAATGACGCCATGATTTTTACCTAGTTCTTTAAT
Organism: uncultured Methylococcaceae bacterium; assembly: GCA_903918335.1. Lineage (GTDB taxonomy): Bacteria > Pseudomonadota > Gammaproteobacteria > Methylococcales > Methylomonadaceae > Methylobacter_C. The sequence continues at coordinate 55,812 of CAIXDX010000103.1, forward strand.
TAATGCTCGTATTTCTATGATTTGTATAGGATCTAATCCTATCGTAGGTTCGTCTAAAATGATAAGATCGGGGTTATGGACGATAGCTTGGGCAATACCTATACGTTGCTGAAAACCTTTTGATAAATGCGAGATTAATCTATTAGTAACGCTGGTTAATCCACAACGTGAGAATACGGTGTCCAGTGCAGCATTAATCCTTTGTTTAGGAATGGCATGTATTTGGGCGCAATAATGTAAATACTCTTTAACAGTTAAATCTTTGTATAGGGGAGGTGTATCAGGCAAATACCCAAGACTTTGTTTAGCGAGTAAGGGGTCTTTAAGAATATTATAGTCATTAATTTTAATTATTCCCTGGCTAGGTGCTAGACAACCGCTCAGCATTTGCATGGTGGTCGTTTTACCTGCGCCGTTAACACCTAAAAATCCTAAGACTTCACCTTTCGATAGTTTAAAACTTATGTCATTAACGGCACAAATCTTTCCAAAATAACGACTTAGATGTTCTACTTCAATCAGAGCGGACATGTTAAAACTATTAGATTTGCTTTAACAATTCTTGAATTTCTGCTTGGATTTTCTTGCGATAGAATAAAAACTTCCAACGTGTACCGCCACATTGGCGCCATAAAATAGCTGAACGAATACCTGCTAATAAACACGCTCTAATTTTATTGGCCGTTTCTGTTCTTGATAAATAGTCAGGATTGCCATTAACCATAATTCTTGGCTGTAATGTACTGATAGTGTTTTGATATGTCTCACTAAAATTTGCCAATGTATTTTCATGAAATAAACCAAAATGTTCACTCTGCGTTTGTGCTTTTACAATACCTGTATTAATTATTTTTAATAAATCCTTACGACTCGTTAATTGGTTCTCAAGAAAAATTAAGCTTGCTGAATATCTGGCTTGTTCTGGATTTGAGATTTTAAGTCCCATCATTTGAAGATTTAATTGATTGATACCAAGTTTTAGGGCGGACAAACTTCCGTAGACATCGATAACGCTGCCGGAGTCAATCTTTAGTAAACTTGAAATACTGCCTTCAAATGCGTCTTGATCATAAGTGCCTTTTGTGGCTAGTTGCTGAACTAACGCAGCGGCTTGAGCTACACCTGCAAGCGCAATAGTTTGATTGGTAATCGTGTTTAGTTGCATAGATTAATGTAAAACAGAGTGTGTTATTAAATGATTTATCAGAGATATCTTTTAATTATATATACCAGATCATTAAATTTGGACAAGTTGTATCATATTTACTAGTCAATAGTCGAATATGATATAAAGAGTGAATGTAAAGCTAAGGAGAAAATAGATGATTGAAAATAAAGTTTTGAGTGTTTTCGGAATGAAATGTGGCGGGTGTGAAGCTAATGTTATTAGTAAATTATCACCGATCGATGGCGTTATTTCAGTCTCAGCTGCATTTAAAGCCAATGAAGTGACTATTCAATTTGACGATACCCAAATTGATTTAGATTCTTTAGTAAAGGTGATTTCCGATGCGGGTTTCACTGTGGGTTAATGACTCTTGATAAGTTTAATTTGAAGGTTAAAACATGAAAATCAGTACTACGCAGGACGAAATACAACTTTCTATATTAGGAATGCGTTGTGCTGGATGTGTGAGTGCAATTGAAGGTGCTTTATCTGCAGTTGCAGGGGTAGATTTTGTTAATGTTAACTTCGCTGATCATTCAGCTTTAATACGTGGGAATGTCGCTACAGCTCTCTTGATTAATACGGTTAAAGCAGCTGGGTTTGACGCAGCTGTTATGGAGTCTTATGAGGATCCAGAAGTACAAGAAAAGTTAGAGTTGCTTCGATATAAAAAACTCATGAAGAAAGCGATAGTCGCAGGAGTTTTTGGCGCGATCTTAATGCTGACTGATATGTTCGGCTGGCTGCCAGAATTAGGGTCATCAGTAGGGCGCTGGTTCTGGCCAGAGGTCGCTTTAGTTACATTAGCAGTATTAATCTATTCAGGTTGGCATTTTTATAGTGGAGCCATTAAGTCTTTACAGTTAAAGCAGGCTAATATGGATACCTTGATTGCTTTAGGTACGGGTTCTGCGTGGCTTTATTCTTGTATTGTTATTGATTATTCAGAGTATTTACCTAGTTTAGCGAAGCATGCTTATTTTGAAGCTGCAGTGGTTATTTTGGCTTTTATTAATTTAGGGTCAGGTTTAGAAACGCTTGTTAGAGGCAAAACCTCAAGCGCTATTCGCCAACTTATAGGGCTACAACCTAAAACAGCAAGAGTTATTAGAGATGGCGTGGAGTTTGATATACCCATTGAAAAAGTCGGTATAGGTGAAACATTACGTATAAGACCCGGTGAAAAAATCCCCGTTGATGGCGTATTAGTTGAAGGTAGTTCTGCAGTCGACGAATCGATGTTAACGGGTGAGTCGATGCCACTTGAAAAGAAACCAGGTTCTGAAGTTGTTGCAGGTACTGTAAACTTATCAGGTAGTTTTATATTTACAGCGACGCGCATTGGTAGAGATACTGCTTTAGCTCAAATCATTAAAAGTGTTAAAGAAGCCCAGAGTAGTAAGCCCGAAATCGCGCGTTTAGCTGACAAAATTTCGGGGGTGTTTGTACCCGTTGTTGTTGCGATATCTGTGTTGACTTTTGTTGTGTGGTATCTATTCGGTCCTGATCCATCAATTTCTTATGCGTTTGTTACATCAATGACCGTTTTGGTGATCGCCTGTCCTTGTGCTTTAGGTTTAGCAACGCCAATTTCTGTTATGGTTGCAGTGGGAAGAGCGGCCCAAATAGGGATACTCATTCGTAAAGGTGATGCCTTACAAACAGCGGGCAAAATTACTTGTTTACTACTCGATAAGACGGGAACTGTGACTCAAGGTAAGCCAGTTGTGTCCAATATTGATGTGCTGAATAAAAACTACAGCACATTAAACATCATACAGTTAGCAGCAAGTATTGAAGCGGGATCTGAGCATCCTTTAGCAACTGCAATTTTATCGGAGGCGAACAAAAATCATCTAGCGTTGGAAAAAGTCGCACACTTTGAAGCAGTTTCTGGTTTTGGTGTTACCGCGGTTATAAATAATCAAGTCATTGCTTTGGGTAATAAAGCATTAATGGATCTTAAAAATATTAATACGCTTGGGACTACTGAGTTAATTGACAAGCTAGCGGCACAAGGACAAACCCCCATCTTATTAGCTGTTGATAATACTATAGTCGGTATCATTTCAGTCGCTGATCCGATTAAAGAGGATTCTGCAAAAGCTGTACAACGTTTTAATGCGCTAGGTATCCGCGTGGTTATGGTGACTGGAGATAATACAATTACGGCTAATGCCATTGCTCAACAAGCTGGAATTTCAGAAATTAGAGCTCAAATTTTGCCACAGGATAAAGCTAACATTGTTAGAGAATTTCAGGCTAATGGTGAAATTGTGGGTATGGTCGGTGATGGTATCAATGACGCACCTGCATTAGCTCAGGCTGATGTTGGTTTAGCTATTGGAACAGGTACGGATGTGGCGATCGAAAGTGCTGATATTGTCATCTTACAAGGTTCTTTAATAAAGGTTGCTGAGGCTATTCAGTTATCTAAATTTACAGTAACTAATATCAAACAAAACTTGCTGGGAGCATTTTTCTATAACACGATTAGTATTCCTGTTGCGGCTGGTTTGTTATATCCGCTGTTTGGTATTTTATTGAACCCAATGATTGCAGGTGCAACTATGGCCATGTCATCGCTCACGGTAGTTAGTAATGCTAATCGCTTAAGATGGTTCAAAATTGATTAAATAGTCGAATTAGTCAGTTAAATTCAAACATAAAATAATAAATTTCCTACATTTAATGGGTTGATGGCTGGTATTAACAAGCTGTTCAAATTAAAATGTGCCATTAATATTGCTTTTATCAATAAAAAACTATCGTGCCTATTACCCCTGACGGACCCTTAATGACTGATCATAAACTTACCCATCTTAAAGAGCTAGAAGCAGAAAGTATCCATATTATTCGAGAAGTTGCCGCTGAATTTGAACGCCCTGTGATGCTGTACTCAGTCGGAAAGGATTCTGCTGTCATGTTGCATCTAACGATGAAAGCTTTTTATCCTGGTAAACCGCCTTTTCCTATGATGCATGTGGATACTACATGGAAATTTAAGGAAATGATCCAGTTCCGTGATCAAATGATTGAAAAGTTAGGTTTAGAACTTTTGGTGCATATCAATCAAGATGGCGTTGATCAAGGTATTGGTCCTTTTACACATGGTAGTAAAAAACACACTGATGTCATGAAAACTGACGGTCTTAAACAGGCCTTAGATAAATATCAATTTGATGCGGCTTTTGGTGGAGCGCGTCGTGATGAAGAAAAATCAAGAGCTAAAGAACGCGTTTATTCTTTCCGCGATAAAAATCATCGTTGGGATCCCAAAAATCAACGTCCAGAACTCTGGAATATCTATAACGGTAAAATTGATAAGGGCGAAAGTATTCGTGTGTTCCCCTTATCTAATTGGACCGAACTGGATATCTGGCAGTACATCCACTTAGAAAACATTCCTATTGTGCCGTTATATTTTGCTAAAGAGCGTCCTGTTGTTAATCGTGATGGCATGTTAATAATGGTTGATGATGACCGAATGCCAATTGGTCCAGATGAAAAAATAGAGATGAAGAAAGTGCGATTCCGTACGTTGGGTTGTTACCCCTTAACCGGTGCAGTTGAATCTGAAGCGACAACATTACCTGAAATTATTCAAGAAATGTTATTAACTACGACCTCTGAACGCCAAGGTCGCTTGATAGATCATGATCAATCAGGCTCTATGGAACAGAAAAAGCGCGAAGGTTATTTCTAATAACTCGATCACTGTCATCAATACTGGAATTCAGAGAACACCATGTCACACCAATCAGATTTAATTAGTACCGATATTA
>CAIXDX010000104.1 GCA_903918335.1 uncultured Methylococcaceae bacterium
GTCTTTTTTACCTACAACAGTAACAAGTAGAGATGTACCATTAACATCAATTATTACCGCTCCATCAGCTTGACGCGCAATTTCACCAGTTTCTAGTGTAACGAGATTATCACCGTACTGAAATTCTTTCCTAATAGGATTCACTATAGGGTTCCTTAGTCTTAAGGTTATTAAAAGGCTAGTATTAGGTTTTTAAAAACATCCTAATTTACAGCTATGGCGTTTGGCTAAAACATTAGCCGAAGTATATCGAAAGCCTGAGCAAATAAGCTGCACAAGAATTACTTTATACTAAATTAGGCATAAAGCTTTCTAATACAGCTTATAAGATGGATGGATCTTTACTTACGTAAACCTAAGCTCTCAATTAATGCACGGTAACGATCGCTATCTTTATTTTTCAAGTAATCAAGTAATTTACGACGTTGATTAACCATACGTAATAAACCACGACGTGAATGGTTATCTTTTTTGTGTGCAGCAAAGTGCGGTGTTAAATGTAAAATGTGAGCGGTTAATAAAGCAACTTGTACTTCTGGTGAACCTGTATCAGTCTCTGATTGACGATATTTTTCTACTACTGCTTTTTTTTGTTCTGCTGTAAATGGCATTTATAATCCCTAAGATTAAATTAAAATTAAAGTTGCTTATGCAACTACTACTAACTGATGTCCACGTTAGGGTGTAGAAATCAATATTTTTGTATTAACTGAATGAAAGATCAGTCAACTATTGTTGTCATATTAAACAACTTTTTCGGTGCTATTCTACCATCTAATCCCATTTCCCCCAAGCCTAAAAAAGCTTCATCCTGATACATTCTGACTAATGCTGGCTCAAGGATAGGTTCTTGAATTAAAGACCTATCGAATGCAATTGATTGACCATAATTAATGGCTTTTGCTTGTTCATCTGATAACATGACGAGCGGAAAACCCTCTAAAGGTTTATCAACCTTAATTAAAGCTTTATATAACTCTGATTCAGACATCACAGTTAACTGCTCTAGGGTATAGGTTTGATCAATTGTAAACTTACCCGCCGCAACTCTGCGTAACTGAGTAACTGTTGCGCCACAACCTAATTGATGCCCAATGTCTTCAACTAAGGATCTAATATAAGTTCCTTTTGAACACGACACATCAAGCATTAATTGATTGGAAAAATCAGATTTGGAATCATTAAAACCTAACAACTCCAACTCATAGATAGTTATACGCCTCGCTTTTCTATCAACAATTTGACCTTCCCTAGCCAATTCATAGAGTTTTTTTCCATTGTGTTTTAAAGCAGAATACATCGGTGGGACTTGATCAATTTCGCCTTTGAATTTTTCTAAACACAACTGAATATCTGATCGCGATAATTCAGGAACAGGTTTAGATTCTATAACTTGACCTTCTGCATCTCCGGTATCAGTCATAACACCAAGTTGCGCAATTACCTGGTAACGCTTGTCATCATCGAGCATTAAAGCGGATACTTTGGTAGCCTCACCAAAACACAAAGGCAATAAGCCTGTTGCTAATGGATCAAGACTACCAGTATGCCCTGCTTTATTAGCATTAAACAGTCGTCTAACTTCTTGTAAAGCTTTATTTGATGAAACGCCTAACCGCTTATCTAGCAATATAATACCGTGGACATTAAGCCCCGATTTGCGTTTTGCCATACCCGCAATTAATCCAAGTTATGCTTTACTACGTCACTTAATAACTCAGCTACACGCATGCCTGTATCAAATGAATCATCATAATAAAATCGCAACTCAGAGATGTGTCTTAAACGCATTCTCTTGGCTAATTGATGGCGAATAACCGGGCTCAATTCATTAAGCACTTTTACATTGGCACGTTTACCTGCATCATCAACATTTAACACAGTGACGTAAACTTTTGCTACAGCGAGATCTTTTGTTACTACAACTTCATTAATCGTAATAAAACCCAATCTTGAGTCATCAATATCTCGCTGAAAAATCAACGATAGTTCTTTTTGCATCTGCGAAGAAACGCGTGCATTACGACCAAACTCTTTAGCCATAAAACTATAGTTCCCGCCTAATTTCTATACGCTCAAATACTTCTATTTGATCACCGGGTTTAACATCGTTGTAATTTTTTACACCGATACCACATTCCATACCCATCTTAACTTCTGCAGCATCATCTTTAAATCGACGTAATGATTCCAACTGACCTTCAAAGATAACCACGTTTTCACGTAATACCCGAATCGGTAAGCTTCTCTTCACATAACCATCAATGACCATACAGCCTGCAATAGCACCAAACTTAGGTGATTTAAATACATCTCTTACTTCTGCAAGACCCACGATTTGTTCTTTAATTTCTGGGGCCAACATACCGCTAATGGCTTTTTTAACTTCATCAATAGCATCGTAAATAACGCTGTAGTAGTGTAGATCAATATTCTTTTCTTCAATTAACTTTCTAGCAGTTGCATCGGCTCTAACGTTAAAACCAATTAAAATAGCACCTGAAGCTAATGCTAAATTAGCATCCCCTTCATTAATGCCGCCCACACCACCAAACACAACTTTAACTTCAACTTCGTCATTTGATAAGCCTACTAATGAGCCACGTAATGCTTCCAAACTACCTTGTACGTCGGTTTTAATTACTAAATTAACACTAGCTAATTCACCCGTGGTCATTCTAGAGAATACTTCGTCTAACTTAGAAGCTTGTTGTGCCGCATGTTTACTGAATTTTTTACGATCTTCACGATGTTTAGCCAAGTCTTTAGCGATACGTTCATTTTGCACCACTAAAAATTCATCACCCGCATTTGGCGTACCTGATAAACCTAAAATCTCTACCGGAACACAAGGACCGGCTTCTTTAATAGCTTTACCGTTTTCATTGAACATAGCTCGAACACGACCATACTCTTGACCACATAACACCATTTGACCGTTTTCTAGAGTACCTTTTTGAACCATGACTGTTGCAACAGCACCGCGACCTTTATCAAGTCTCGACTCAATAACCAAACCAGATGCAGCACCTTCGATTGGCGCTGTAAGTTCTAATATTTCAGTTTGAACAATTAAAGCCTCAATAAGGTCATCAATACCTTCACCTGTTTTTGCAGAAATCTTTAAGAATTGGACATCTCCGCCCCATTCTTCAGCGATAACATCAATGACAGACAATTCTTGCATCACTTTTTCAGGATTCGCGTCCGGCTTATCTATTTTGTTAACTGCAACAATAATAGGCACGTTCGCAGCTTTCGCATGCTCAACAGCTTCTTTAGTTTGAGGCATCACACCATCATCTGCAGCCACTACGACGATTACAACGTCCGTAATATCGGCGCCACGAGCCCTCATAGCAGTAAACGCCGCATGACCTGGAGTATCCAAAAATGTTACAGAACCGTGATCAGTTTTAACTTGGTAAGCTCCAATGTGCTGAGTAATACCACCTGCCTCACCGGCCGCCACGCGTGTTTTACGAATATAATCCAAAAGCGATGTTTTACCATGGTCAACGTGTCCCATAATGGTAACAATAGGTGCACGAGGCAGTTCAACACGATTATCTTCTTCCTGCGCCTCTGCTAACATTTCTTGTTCAAGATCATCTTCACTTTGCATAATTGCGTTATGACCCATTTCTTCAACAAGAATAACCGCTGTTTCTTGATCAATACTTTGATTGATGGTTGCCATGATGCCAAGCTTCATGAGATGCTTAATAACTAAAGCCGCTTTAACACTCATTTTTTGCGCTAAATCTGAAACGATGATCATTTCAGGTATCGTTACATCTTTTATTATTGGTGCAACTGGCATCTCAAATTGATGCTTACCATCAGATTGAACGTTATTACGGACAGGTTGCTTACCTTTTTTCTTTCCTTTTCTAGCATCTCTGCCACCCGAACGATCACCCTCTTCATTCGCTTTTCGATGCAATGTTTCTTGCTTAGCCGCGGCTTGCTGTCTCACTTTATCGGCATTTTTTCTGATAGATTCTTCTAATCTACTTTCTTTCTCTAATTGTTTTTTTCTAGCTTCTTCGTCTTCTTTTGACTTGCTAGACTTTTCTTGCTTATTTTTCTTTTCTTCTTTTACTTTTAAAGCCTCAAATTTAGCGACTGACTCTACTAATTCAACTGGCTCAACTTCTAAATCATCTTCCAAGATAGACTCATCAATAATAACCTCATTATCGACAACCACTTCAGCCTCTACAGTTTCTGGGACGACCTCTATCTCTACAGGCGCTTCGACTTTTGCTGACTCTTTTGCAATAATTTCAGTTTCAACTATTGGCTCTATGATAGGCTCAACGATTGGTTCTACACCCAACTCAACAGGAGCCACTTCTTCTTTTTTAGCTTCAACCTCTTCAACTTCAGAGCGCTTTATATAGGTCTTCTTTTTGCGGACTTCAACACTGATTGTTTTAGTTGCACTGCCTGGCACGGAAGCCTGCTTCATTTCCGTGACTTTTCTTCTCTCTAAAGTAACCCTTCTTGGAGAATTAACCGAGTCACCTTCCGCTTTACCATGACGTTTACGTAAATGCGCTAACAATTGCATTTTCTCATCTTCGGTAATGAAATCTTCCGGTGTACTGGCAGATAATCCCGCTTCTTTTAACTGCTCTAACAATCTTTCTAGAGGAATCTTTACTATTTCGGCTAACTGCCGTACTGTTTTATCGCTCATCTTATACCCCTTAATTACTCGCTATGTGCCTTAAGCAAACCAAGGCTCACGCGCCTTCATAATTAATGTTGCCGCCCGCTTTTCATCAATACCAAAAAGACTGACTAAATCGTCAACAGCTTGTTCAGCTAAATCTTCCATAGTAATAATACCCTGACCCGCCATCTCATAAGCCAAATCTGAATCTACACCTTCCATATTCAATAAATCCTGTGCTGGCTCTGTTGAATCAATTTTTTCCTCAAAAGCAATCGCGCTAATTAACAAGGCATCTTTTGCACGACTTCTTAATTCATTCACTAAATCTTCATCAAATCCTTCAATATCTAGCATTTCGCTCACAGGCACGTAGGCAATTTCTTCTACACTAATGAAACCCTCTTCAGCTAAAATCTGTGCAATATCTTCATCAACATCCAATTGATCAATAAATAATTGTTTAATTTTACCTACTTCAGCTTCTGCACTTAATTCTGCTTTAGAAGCATCAAGAACATTCAGCTCCCAACCTGTTAATTGACTTGCTAAACGTACATTTTGGCCGCCACGACCAATAGCCTGAGATAAATTATCAGCACTCACTGCTAAGTCCATACTGTGTTTATCTTCATCTACTACAATCGATTGAATCTCAGCAGGTAACATAGCGTTAATTACATATTGAGCTTCACTTGGATTCCAAAGAATAATATCAACACGCTCTCCAGCCAATTCATTCGTAACAGATTGTACTCTTGATCCCCTCATACCAACACAAGCACCCACAGGATCCAATCGTGGGTCATTACTCTTAACAGCTAATTTTGCTCTAGAACCAGGATCACGTGCTGCACCGATAATAGAAATCAAACCCTCGCCTACTTCAGGTACTTCAAGCTTGAATAATGCGACTAGTAACTGCGGATCAGTACGACTCACAAATAATTGCGGACCACGAGGTTCAGATCTAACATCTTTTAAATATCCACGTACGCGATCACCTACTCGAATAGCTTCACGAGGTATCATATCTTCTTTAGCAATATAGGCCTCAACGTGGCCACCTAAATCTAGATAAACACTCCCTTTTTCAATGCGTTTAACAATACCGGTTATCAGCTCACCTACTCGCTCTTTATAGGCCTCTACTATTTTAAGACGCTCAGCTTCTCTAACCTTATGGATAATAACTTGTTTAGCTGTTTGAGCGGCGATACGACCGAAATCTACTGATTCGATTTCCTCTTCAACAAAATCACCTACTTGTATATTTGCATCATCAAGTCTGGCGACTTCTAATAAAACTTGGGTAGTAGGAAATTCAACATCACCCGCTGAAGTTGGATTTGCATCAACAACTTCCCATTGTCTATAGGTAACGTAATCACCTGTTTTTCTATTAATTTGAACACGCGCCTTAATGACATTTGCATGTCTTTTAACCGTTGCAGCTTCTAACGCAGACTCTATTGCTTGAAATACGACTTCCTTTTCAATTTCCCTTTCATTCGAAAAAACTTCAGCTACTAACAAAATTTCTTTATTTGCCATCTCGGCCTCCTTTTTCAATTAAATATTCGGGCACCAGACGCGCTTTACTCATCGCGTCAAAAGGTACCTCATAGATCTGCTCGCCTTCTGCAAGGGTAATAACATCATCAACTACTTTTACAATACGACCCGTGATTTTTCTTCGACCATTGATTGCTTTGAACAAATTAACCAATACGATACTATCAATGTAACGCTCAAATTGACTAATTTTAAAGAATGGACGATCAGCTCCAGGAGATGAAACCTCTAACTGATAATTACCTTGTATTGGATCCTCAACATCCAATACCCCGCTGACTTGGTGACTTACCTTAGTACAGTCTTCTACCAAGATTCCACGCTCACTATCTATGTAAATTCTTAGCAAGCCATGCTTCGGATGCGGACTATAGTCAATACCAACACATTCATAACCTAGACCTTCAACAATGGGCTCGATTAAGTTAAGCAAATGCTCTGGCGCTTGCCTCATGGTTTCCTCACTAAATTTTTACACAAAAAAAAAGAGCCTACGGCTCTTCCATTAACAATCTAATTTTAAGCCCCAACTCACCGAAGCCCAGAAAATAAAAAACCCCAATAAGGGGTCTTAGATTTTGGTAGCGGGGGCAGGATTTGAACCTACGACCTTCGGGTTATGAGCCCGACGAGCTACCAAGCTGCTCCACCCCGCGATTGATTCAACGTATTATAAAGACTTATTGAAATTAATCAAGAGTTTTATTACAGTAAAGTAACAATTGCCTCGAACATGAAAAGAACAAGGCAATTGTTTTAAAATATTCAAACTAAATAAGGCTAATAGTTTCAGCTCTATTAACAATATCAATTGAAATTTTACCTTCCTGAGCTAACCATCCAATCGCTCGTTGCATGCTCTTTTCATCAACACTCAATTCTTTAGCTAATTTAGATACACTAATCGGGCCATTTGCATCTAGAAATCGCCAAATCTCACCTGCAGCATTACCTATTTTTTCTGACATATCATCACCTCAAAGTTATTGATCAATTAAACATTTCACACATTAAAAATAGCCTTATAATCAAAATCATAAAAACTAAACTTATCAATCAATGCAAACAATTTAAGTTAAATTAACTAGATTACAAACTTAAAGTGTCTATAGCGTTTTATCTAATTCAAACGCGCTATGCAATGCTCTTACAGCAAGTTCCATATATTTTTCATCGACAACTACAGAAATCTTGATTTCGGAAGTGGCAATCATTCTAATATTAATACCTTCAGCCGCTAGTGTCTTAAACATTGTACTTGCAATACCTGCGTGAGAACGCATGCCCACACCCACAATTGACACTTTAACGATACTATTATCACCCGTTACTTTTCTCGCACCCAACTCTGAACACGTTTGCTCAAGAATTGCTTTAGCTTTTTCATACTCATTACGATGTACAGTAAAAGTAAAATCAGTCGAAGCATCATCAGCAATGTTTTGCACGATCATATCAACTTCAATATTTGCATCCGCAATAGGACCCAAAATCTTATACGCAACACCTGGTAAATCAGGCACACCTGTAATAGTTAATTTTGCCTCGTCTCTATTAAAAGCAATTCCTGAAATTAAAGCACTTTCCATTTGTGAATCCTCGTATGTGATAAGCGTACCACACCCTTCTTGAAATGATGATAAAACGCGTAAAGCAACATTATATTTTCCTGCAAATTCTACCGACCTGATTTGCAACACTTTTGAACCTAAACTTGCCATTTCTAACATTTCTTCAAAAGTAATATGATCAAGTCTTCGTGCTTTGGGTTCTACGCGTGGATCTGTGGTGTATACACCATCAACATCCGTATAAATATGACATTCGTCTGCTTTTAAAGCCGCAGCTAAGGCCACGGCTGACGTATCAGATCCACCACGTCCCAATGTTGTGATATTACCAAACTCATCAACGCCTTGAAATCCAGCAACTACTACCACTTTACCCGCATTAAGATCAGTAAGCATTTTAGCGTCATCAATCTCACGAATTCTAGCTTTAGTATGTACACTATCAGTTAAAATTCTAACCTGACCACCAGTATATGATGTTGCCTCACAACCTAATTGATGTAAAGCCATGCTTAATAACGCGACTGTCACTTGCTCGCCAGTAGAAATTAAAACGTCCAACTCTCGCGGACTAGGTTGTGACTGCATTTCCTTTGCTAAATCAATTAGACGATTGGTTTCACCACTCATAGCAGATAACACAACCACTATTTGATCACCCAAATCATGGGCTTTTTTTACTTTTTCAGCGACTGATTTGATTCTTTCTACAGAACCAACCGAAGTACCGCCAAATTTATATACATATAATGCCATACAATTAAACCTGTCTATCCGCCCAAATGACCACTAACCCAAGCAGGAACTGCGGCTAATGCCTCAGCTAATCCAGCCGGATTATTCCCACCTGCCATTGCCAAATCAGGCTTACCGCCACCTTTACCACCGACTTGAGTAGCTACAAAATTAACCAACTCTCCTGCTTTTATTTGAGAAATTGCATCTTTAGAAACAACAGCAATCAAACTGATCTTTTCACCTTCTACTACTGCTAAAACCAAAGCACAACGACCTAATTTATTTTTTAATTGGTCTGCTAAATCACGCAACGCTTTGCTATCGACATCCTCTAACTTAACAGCTAAAACCTTCAGACCTGCAACATCGACTGCTTGAGCCAACAATAGATCACCTGCCGAACTAGCTAATTTAGAGTTTAATCTTTCAATTTGCTTTTCTAAAGTTCTGGTTTTTTCTAATAGTTGCTCAACTTTTTCAGGCACTTTATCTGTAGCGCTTTTTAATAAACCAGAAACCGCACTAAGCGCATTATCTCTATTAATAATCCAATCCACACAGGCGCTACCGGTCACCGCCTCAATTCGCCTTACGCCAGCAGCAACCCCGGTTTCACTAATAATTTTAAAGACACCAATATCTCCAGATCGCACAACATGTGTACCACCGCACAATTCTGTTGAGAAATCACCGATTTTTAAAACCCTGACCTCATTACCGTATTTTTCACCAAATAAAGCCATAGCACCGGCTTTAACAGCATCATCCTTAGCCATAACTTCTGCAGATACAGAATTATTGAATCTAATCTGCTCATTAACTAATTTTTCGATCGTAACTATTTCTTCAGTCGTTACCGGTTCAAAATGAGAAAAGTCAAAACGTAATCGCTCAGCATTAACTAAAGAGCCCTTTTGACTAACATGCTCTCCTAAAACCTGTCTTAAAACAGCATGCAATAAATGGGTCGCTGAATGATTTAATTCCGTTGCATTTCTAGCAACTTGGTTAACTAAAGCATCACAATCGTCATCCACATCCAAAGAACCTTGAACAACTTTCCCTTTATGAAGGAATAAATCGCCGCCTTGTTTCTGAGTATCGGTTACCTCAAACACTGAACCATTAGCTACAATTTGACCACTATCACCAATTTGCCCGCCCGACTCAGCATAGAAGGGCGTTTTATCTAAAACAAGCAATCCCTCGTCACCTGCTATTAAAGTAGGCACGGATTGACCTTCTTTATACAGCGCTATAATGCGAACTTTATCCGCTAAAAGCTCATACCCCGTAAACTCAGTTTGTGAGTCTAATTTAATATCTTGAGTATGCTCATTGTTAAAACTGCTAGCTGAACGCGCTCTATCACGTTGCGCAGTCATTGCCACCTCAAAACCTGCATGATCAACTGTCAAATTATTTTCACGCGCGAAATCAGCGGTTAAATCAACTGGAAAACCATAGGTATCATAAAGCTGAAAAACGGTCTCACCCGGAATAACCGTGCCTTGCAATTTAGCAACACAAGCTTCAAGAATCTTCATACCTTGACCTAAGGTTTCGGCAAAACGTTCTTCTTCCTTTTTTAGAATCTTTTCAACGTGGACCTGAGCCTCTTTTAACTCAGGAAATGCCCCCCCCATTTCCCCAGCCAAAGGAGCAACTAATTTATAAAAGAATACGTCTTGAATGCCTAAACGATAGCCGTGACGAATGGCACGGCGAATAATACGCCTTAAGACATAGCCTCTTCCTTCGTTGGATGGCAACACACCATCAGCCACTAAAAAAGCACAAGATCTAATATGATCAGCTATAACCCGTAACGAACTTTTAGTTAAATCTGTTGTACCTACTATTTCAGCTGCTGCTTTAATAATAGGCTGAAACAAATCAATTTCATAATTATTATGAACATGTTGAAGCACTGCACTAATCCGTTCCAAGCCCATCCCTGTATCTACAGAAGGCTTTGGCAATGGTGTCAAAGTACCATCAGCAGAACGATCATATTGCATGAATACAAGATTCCATACTTCTATATACCGATCACCATCTTCATCTGGAGACCCTGGGGGGCCCCCTGGAATATCTTCGCCATGATCATAAAATATTTCTGAACAAGGACCGCAAGGGCCTACATCACCCATAGACCAAAAATTATCTTTCGCACCGATTCTAGACAATCTATTGGCAGGCACCCCTACCTCTTGTAACCAAATATTTTCAGCTTCACTATCTTCTTCAAAAACAGTGACCCATAATTTACTTGCAGGAATTTCTAACTCTTTCGTTAAAAAATCCCAAGCATAATGGATAGCCTCTCTTTTAAAATAGTCACCAAAACTAAAATTACCCAACATTTCAAAAAATGTATGGTGTCTTGCTGTGTAACCCACATTTTCTAAATCGTTATGTTTCCCACCTGCCCTAACGCAACGCTGAGTTGTCACTGCTTTAGTAAAGTCGCGTGTTTCTCGACCTGTAAAGACATCTTTAAACTGGACCATACCCGCATTAGTAAACAACAAAGTTGGGTCGTTACCTGGAATAAGTGAGCTTGATGGTTCTATTGAATGGCCACGCTGACGAAAAAACTCTAAGAAGGAGGTGCGCAACTCTGCGCTAGTCATTTTTTTCATGTTAACTTAGTAATATAGAAAGGCACTACCCACGAGTGCCCAAGAATTTAATATTTAAATGATCAAACAAGATATTTATTGTATTGCTAGTAAATCCACGTTGCATTAAAAAACGACTTCGCTTTGCCCATTCATTACGTTCTAGACAGGTTTGGTCGTCATATTTTTTTAGATAAACTTTCTCGGCCAAATCCAGCCAACTACCTGCGGTTTTAATAACAACAGACTCTAAATCAAATTGATTAATTCCGTTTTTTTTTAATTCATAATTAATATAACTAGGGCCATAGCCTTTAAGAATACGGTATCTTGTATAACTTTCAGCATACCTTAAGTCACTCTGCCAACCTTCTAGAGCCAAATTCTCTATAACTGATATGACGCTTTCTTCTTGAAAACCCTTGGCTAATAGTTTATTCAATAACTCTTTTTTACTATGTTCTCTGTTAGCCAACAATCTTATGCACAATTGCTTAATAGTCGATCTTTGACTATCAATTAACGTTGCATTATCTATCATTACCACTACACAGAAAACAACTTAATCTATGTCTATATCTGAGATATCAGCATTTTCTACTATAGGGTGTAACTTACTAAAAGCTTCTGCCCTAATCTTTGCCTCAATTTCTTTGGCTTTTTCAGGATGTTCTTTTAAGAAAGTTTTTACATTCTCTTTGCCTTGGCCAATTTTTTCATCATTGTAACTATACCAAGAACCAGACTTTTGAATAAACCCATAGACAACACCAAGGTCAACTATTTCACCTAAAAATGAAATACCTTCACCATACAAGATCTCAAACTCGGCTTGTTTAAAGGGGGGAGCGACCTTATTTTTTACTACTTTTACACGGGTCTCATTACCAATAACTTCATCGCCTTTTTTAACAGACCCAATACGACGAATATCCAGACGGACAGAGGCATAAAACTTTAATGCATTACCACCCGTTGTCGTTTCTGGACTACCAAACATAACGCCAATTTTCATTCTAATTTGGTTAATAAAAATAACCAACGTATTAGATCGTTTAATATTACCCGTTAATTTTCTTAAGGCCTGAGACATTAACCGTGCTTGCAAGCCCATATGAGAATCACCCATATCGCCTTCAATTTCTGCTTTAGGTGTTAAAGCAGCAACCGAGTCAACTACTACGATATCTACAGCACCAGAACGCACCAACATATCAGTAATTTCTAAAGCCTGCTCACCCGTATCAGGCTGAGAAACTAATAACTCATCAACATTTACCCCAATCTTTTCTGCATAACCAGGATCTAAAGCGTGTTCAGCATCAACGAATGCAGCAGTCCCTCCTAGTTTTTGCATTTCAGCAATCACTTGAAGCGTTAAGGTTGTTTTTCCCGAAGATTCAGGGCCGTATATTTCAACAACACGACCTCTTGGTAAACCACCACAACCTAATGCAATATCTAAACCCAAGGATCCTGTAGAAACAACATCAATATCACGAGAGGCAGCTACATCACCCATACGCATAACAGAGCCTTTACCGAACTGCTTCTCTATTTGCATTAATGCTGCACCTAATGCTTTCTTCTTATTCTCATCCATTATAATTACCTTAGCGGTTTAAAAATTACCTATTAATATCTCATGTAATTATTATCACATAGACGTATAGCTTCTGGTAGTGAGATTTAATATCAAATACCCAAGACAATCACAAGAAACTGCCAACCACCCTAACACACTATTAGAGTAGGCAACTGATTATAATCCGTTAGCTTTTGCTCTCGCTTCTTTAGCGCCTTCTGCATTGCCTTGTGATTCTCTTGCCTTTGCAATCAATAACCAACTGTGTTTTTTGATAGCTATATCATTAACACCTAACAAAGCTGCTTTTTTTGCTAAGTCTTCAGCTTCGCGATATTTAAAACCTTTCAATTTTAATAAAGCCAATTTGTAATATAAAGTGGCATTACGCGGTTCAATTCTAATAGCTCTTTCTATGATAGTCATAGCCCCATCAACATTTCCAGACTGACTATTTTGAGTAGCTGCAGACGCTAATGCACCAACCGCTGGTGATAGTGGCGCAAAGGTATCTAAGGGTTGAAAAGGTTGCTCTACAACAACAGGGCCATTAACATTATCAATTACAACAGGTGTCGAAGTTAAATCTTCAGGCGATTGAGGCGGTTGAGCGCCTGGGTCAGCAGTTTGTGATTGCACTTGCGAAGAAGATATACCATTTTGCTCAGCGATAACGGCTTGTTGTTCTGGCGTTAATGGTTCAGGTGCTAATTCTTGAATGTTTGGACCTGAGGCAGCGCCATCTCCCAAAGGTTTAATTTCTACTATTTCAGGCACTATAGGCGCTGCTATTTTGGGTTGCTCTACATTTGGTTGAACAACTTTTGCTTGTGTCTTTTTAGACTTCTTACCTTTTGAGGCGGAAGAAGGCTTATTCTGAACTTTTGGACCATTTTTATAAACAGGAACAGGTTCTTGTGAATCAGAAAGCGTAGCACAACCAACTAATAAGGTTGGAATAGCACAAATCAGAATAAATCGTTTAATCAGCATAAAAGTATTTAAAGAAGTGGATCAGAAGTTTAAATCATAAAAACAAAGTCACGTTAGAACGGAATATCATCATCAAAATCATCATAAGTTGGAGGTGGTGGCGGCATACCTTCAGGACCGCTGTTAGAGGCCGATGGTTTAGATTGATAAGTAGGTTTAGAAGCCACAGAATTCGAACTAGAAGAAGGATCACCAAAACTCGCAGTCCCACCTGTACGACTATCTAACATGTGCATTTCAGTAGCAATAATCTCTGTCGTATAACGATCTTGTCCATCTTGACCTTGCCATTTACGGGTTTGTAAACGTCCTTCAACATACACTTGCCCACCTTTTTTTAGATATTCTCCAGCAATTTCAGCTAAACGATTAAAGAAAACCACTCGATGCCACTCAGTAGATTCTTTTCTTTCTCCAGATTTATCTTTCCAACGAAAATTAGTTGCTAAGGTAATATTCGCGACTGCACCACCTGCAGGCATATAACGAACTTCGGGATCTGCACCCAATCTACCAATTAATGTAACCTTATTCAGCATGTAAACTCCTCGATGAAACAACTTAGACAAAGTCTAGAAATTATATTTTGTATATATTACCCGATCAGTTGGCGAATAATTAAAAAATATGCCATATACACGCCAAGTTAACACTTTACTATAAGGCATCAAATACGCTGAGAACAAAATCTGTTAAAATATTCTTATCACTTCAATATTCATCTCATAGTCATTAACTTGTTCAATTGAGTTTAATCACTATAAATAATATCAAGTCCAACCTATTATTTTTACCTTAATTTGAGAACAACACTTTGATTTCTACAGCTAATATAACCATGCAGTTTGGCGCAAAGCCATTATTTGAAAATGTATCTGTTAAATTTGGAGATGGTAACCGCTACGGATTGATTGGCGCTAACGGTTGCGGAAAATCAACCTTCATGAAGATTTTAAGTGGTGATTTAGAGCCCTCTGCTGGCAACGTTAGTATCACTCCCAATGAAAGATTGGGTAACTTACGCCAAGATCAATTTGCTTACGAAGACAAACGCGTACTTGACGTTGTATTAATGGGCCATACTGAAATGTGGGCAGCCATGTCTGAACGTGATGCTATTTATGCCAATTTAGAAGCCACCGAAGACGATTACATGCGAGCCGCAGAACTAGAATCTGTGTTTGCTGAATACGATGGTTATACCGCTGAATCAAGAGCCGGTGAACTTTTATTAGGCTTAGACATCCCATTAGAACAACACACTGGCTTAATGAGTGCCGTGGCACCCGGTTGGAAACTGCGCGTCTTATTAGCTCAAGCACTCTTCTCAAATCCAGACATCCTACTGTTAGACGAACCCACCAACAACCTTGATATTAATACCATTCGTTGGCTAGAAACCGTCTTAAATGATCGCAACTGCACGATGGTTATCATTTCGCATGATAGACATTTTTTAAACAGCGTATGTACACACATGGCTGATATGGACTATGGTGAATTACGCGTCTATCCAGGTAACTATGATGACTACATGGTAGCGGTCACCGAAGTAAGAGAAAGGTTGCTAGCGGGCAATGCTAAGAAAAAAGCCCAAATCGCCGAATTACAAACTTTCGTTAGTCGTTTCTCTGCTAACGCGTCTAAAGCAAAACAAGCGACATCTCGCGCTAAACAACTTGATAAGATCAAATTAGATGAAGTTAAACCATCCAGTCGAGTTAATCCATTTATTCGTTTTGATCAAACTAAAAAACTACATCGTCTAGCCTTAGAAGTTGAAAACCTAAGTAAAGGTTACGGTGATGAACCACTCTTTAAAAACCTTAACTTAATGGTACCGGTTGGCGAACGCATTGCAGTAATCGGGCCCAATGGTATTGGTAAATCTACTTTACTTAAAACTTTAGTAGGCGATTTAATCCCAGATACGGGTATCGTAAAATGGTCTGAAAACTCTGAAGTAGGTTATTTTGCCCAAGATCATGCAGATGATTTTGCCCAAGGTGAAACATTAATAGAGTGGATGGGGCAATGGCGCAAAGAATCTGATGACGATCAAACCATTCGTGGCACTCTCGGACGTTTATTATTCTCAGCCGATGACATTAACAAATCCGTTAAAGTGATCTCAGGTGGTGAACAAGGACGTATGTTATTTGGTAAATTAATCCTGCAAAAAAACAATATTATGGTGATGGATGAACCCACCAACCATCTTGACATGGAATCAATTGAATCACTCAACACGGCCCTAGAAAACTATCCAGGCACTCTCATTTTCGTGAGTCATGATAGAGAATTTGTATCGTCTTTAGCGACTCGAATTATCGAATTAACACCCAATGGCATTGTTGACTTTAACGGTAATTATGAAGATTATCTAAATAGCCAAGCTTAGATGTAAATATATAAGGCTCAGGGCGAACGATTACAAATGGCAGATATCTAATATGAAAATTAAACAGTTAGTTGACTTAAAGTTTGATAATCGTTTTATAAATGAACTTCCCGCTGACCAAGAAACCATTAACAATCGGCGCCAAGTATTCAAAGCCTGTTATTCTCTCGTACACCCCACAAAAGTTTCTAAACCACAACTCGTCGCTTATTCAAAAGAAGTCGCAACGCTATTAGATTTAGACACGAATACGTGTGAATCTGATGAGTTTACCCAAACCTTTGTTGGTAACCAATTGTTAGCGGACATGGTCCCGTATGCAACTTGCTACGGAGGCCATCAATTTGGACATTGGGCCGGACAATTAGGTGATGGCAGAGCCATTAATCTAGGTGAAATACTAAACCAACAAAATCAACGCTGGGCACTACAATTAAAAGGTGCAGGCCCAACGCCATATTCCAGAACTGCCGACGGCTTAGCCGTATTAAGATCATCAGTCAGAGAATTTTTATGTAGCGAAGCTATGCATCATTTAGGCGTACCAACAACCCGTGCTTTAAGCTTAATTAGCACGGGCGAGTACGTGATTAGAGATATGTTTTATAACGGCAACCCAAAAGCAGAACCCGGCGCTGTAGTCTGCCGAGTGGCACCTTCTTTTACTCGCTTTGGACATTTTCAAATACTAGCCGCACGGGGTGAGCTAGACTTATTAAAAAAATTAATTAATTACACGATAACAACTGACTTTCCACATTTAGGTAAACCTGCCCCCGAAACTTACATTGCTTGGTTTACAGAAGTCTGTCGTACAACAGCAGAAATGATTGTGCACTGGCAACGCGTTGGCTTTGTGCATGGCGTCATGAACACGGATAACATGTCAATTTTAGGTCTAACCATAGATTATGGCCCTTATGGTTGGCTAGAAAATTACGACCCAGGCTGGACACCTAACACCACAGATGCAGAACAAAAACGCTATCGATTTGGCCACCAACCTCAAATTGCCTTTTGGAACTTAGGACAATTGGCAAATGCGATATATCCATTAATAAAAAAAGAACAACCCCTGCAAGACGCCATGGACAGCTACTCAATAACCTTTGAAAAAGGTTGGCAGACTATGATGGCAAATAAACTGGGTCTACACAAATTCAACCCCAGCACAGACGACGATTTGTGTGCTGAATTATTAGTTATATTGCAATTAGTTGAAACTGATATGACGCTGTTTTACCGACAACTCGCTAAAATTGATTGTTCTCAAGGTCTTAATGACACGCAACTTGAAAGTGCACTACACACTCTTGCAACGATTTATTATGTGCCGGAACAAATTACCTCGAATTACCAAGAGCGACTCAAGCAATGGCTCAAAATGTATGGGCAACGCATTCAAAGTGATCAAAGATCACATACCGAACGATTTAATCAAATGAACACGGTCAATCCGCTCTATGTATTAAGGAACTATCTAGCGCAATTAGCTATTGATAAAGCGGAGCAAGGCGATTACAGCGGCGTACATGAATTATTAGACGTATTACGACACCCCTATACTGAACAAGACGGAAAAGACCCATTCTCAGCAAAACGTCCTGATTGGGCAAGACAACGTGCCGGCTGTTCCATGCTATCTTGCAGTTCTTAGGCTACTGCTCAATCCGCTTTAAAGGTCTGCCAATCACCCCAAATAGCCAGAGTAACCCCAACGGCTTGTAGGTTTACAAATAAAGTTTTACCATCTTCTGAAAAAGTAGAACCCGCAAATTCACTCGACTCAAAACCAGGCGTTACATTTTTTGCAAAATCAGCTATCTTGCCATTAGGTGCCAAAACCCGCATATGATTATCAGATGTGCCACCCGCTCCAGTGTAATCACTGTCCTCACAAATAAACAAAAGCTCAAAATTAGGCTTAATACAAATATTATCCGGCATATCTAAAAGATCACGACTAGGCGATTCAAACACCAACGTTAAAGTGCCCTCTGTTTTATTCTTATGTTCATAGCGCCAAACTTGCCCGCCGCCATTATTGCCACCGTTAGTCGATACAAAATAGATGTGTCCATGCGAATAACTATAAGCACCTTCTAAGCGCGAAAAGGTAGCGGCACCTTTAGCAAATCCCTGCTTATATACAGCACTATCATCATGATCCGCTTCAATAGGATCTGGATTATCGATCGTCACCCAAGTGACTGCAAACTTTTGCCCAACGCTTAAACCTTTACTAGTATCAAGTCTATCTTGATCAATCACCTTCAACATTTGCAAAACGCCCCCCATTGCGAGGTGCTTTTTTTGTTTAGGTATAAAGCGATAGAAACCTGCTGTATCCGCATCTTCTGTTAAATAGACAATTCCGGTAGTTTTATCCACTGCCGCCGCTTCGTGCTTAAAGCGTCCCATGGCTTTTAATGGTTCAGCGGGTAATACTCCATTTGCCTTAGCGAAAACCTCATAACAATACCCATGAGGTTTAGCATAACCACCGGTTACCTTCCCGGCTTCATCTGTTCTTACTGATTGACCTAAGGACGTTTCCTCACAAGAAATCCAACTCCCCCAAGGCGTTCTACCTCCCGCACAATTGATCAATGTGCCACTCAAACTCACAAAATCTTTTATTAATTCACGCGTTCTAGGATTAACAACCAAGGTAGTAGTCCCACCAGGCGCTGCATCATCATAAGCATTTGCTCCAATCGCAGAACCTTGTTTTGGCACACGACCGTTTGAAACTTCATGGTTACGAATTAAACGCAACTCATTACCAACAGAAAAACAAGCCATGCCATCATGCAAAGGAGGCGTCTTATTACCATCAGACATCAATGAGCCTTGCTTACCAAACACGTTGTACTTGAAACCCTTGGGTAACGCCAAAAAAACTTCACCTGTGTTTTCAGTAGCAACAGGAATCAAGTTTCCGTACCCCTTAGCAATCGGCATTTTATTTAAAGGCTCTACTGCTAAAGCTAATGCTCTCTTTTGAAACCCCAAAAAACTTACAGTACCAGCAGATGCCAATAATCCCATCTGCACTAGGAATTTTCTCCTCGACTTCATAAAACCTCAATTAAAAAATACACGCTACCCAAGCTGAGTTTTATTGATCAATCAGAGTCGCCGCACTCGACACTCGACTTATCTCTTTGCTTGTTAATAATTCTTGACCACATATCTGCTTTTCTAGCCTCGCACTCTCGTATTAAAGCCATTTTTTCTGCTCTTTTCTTTAAAAACTCGCATTTCTTAACACAAAACTTTTTCTTAAGACCCCCTTGTTTAGAACAAAGATCATTACAAGATGGGGGAGAGACTTTCGGTTCAATAGTTTTTTGTACAGGAGAAACTGAAGAATTTACGGATGAAGTGGCTACCTGCTCAGGCGTTGAATCTTGATTAAATAAATACGAACAACCACTCATAAAAAGAGTAACTAACAAAAAGACAACTAATAAGCATTTATTCATGATACTTCCATTAATCATAACATTTAATAAAGGATACAACGATGTGATGCTTTATACAATGTGCAAATACAATGCTCCCTTTGTTATAAAAATAATTATATAAACGTCACGACCTGTCGTTATCCCTATTTAAAATTTCACCGTCATGATTGACTTTAACTATTTATATAGGATGGACAAATGGAAAACGATAAACTACCCAAAGCAACTTTAGCTGATTATGAAAAACGTGATGCTTATTATGCATTGTTCGACGAAAGCTTACCCTCAAAAGAAGAAGATACAGCGTTCTTAAACTTTATAAACTCCGTAGATTGGAGTGAAGAGACCCCTTCAAACTAATAATAAAAACCTATGAAATTTATACATACATCTGATTGGCATATTGGTCGACAATTTCACAATGTGTCTTTACTCGATGATCAACGCCATGTGCTTGATCAAATCGTGGCGCATATTAAAAACGAAGCAGTCGATGCGGTCATTATAGCGGGTGACATATATGATCGCTCCGTGCCACCTGCTGCTGCAGTTAGTCTATTAGATGATGTTTTAAATACTATTTGTACCGATCTAAGTGTACCGGTGATATTAATCCCAGGTAATCATGATGGCGCTGAACGCTTACGCTTTGGAGCAAAGCAACTCAGTCAAGCGGGCTTACATATCATCGGTGACTTAGACCAAATTACCCAACCTGTTTTACTTAATAAAAATAACTGCCCTGTTTCATTTTACGGCATTCCTTATAACGACCCTGAATCGGTGCGTAACCATTTTGGTGCTGAAAACATTTCTAACCACCATGCAGCCCATCAATATTTAATTGAAAAAATTAATACCGTTAAATCTGACAATACACTCAATGTACTCATTAGTCATTGTTTCGTGGATGGTGCTGAAGCTTCTGAATCAGAAAGACCCTTATCCATCGGTGGCGCTGACGCAGTAAGTGCAGAGCCTTTTAAATCATTTGATTATGTAGCACTCGGTCATTTACATAATCCACAACATAAAAATGCCGAACATATTCGTTATTCAGGCTCTATCTTAAAATATAGCTTCTCAGAACAACTTCAACAAAAAGGCGTCACACTCGTTGAGATGGATACAACAGGACTTAAATCCACGACGCATTTACCGTTAATACCGCTACGTGATATGCGCATATTAGAAGGTGAATTTGAGACATTACTTAGTCAAGGATTTACTGACCCCAATAACCAAGATTATTTATTAATCCGCTTAACCGATCAACACGCCATTCTCGATCCCATGGGCAAGTTACGACACGTTTACGAGAATGTGCTGCACATTGAAAAAACGTGGTTAAAAGATGCCGGAAATTTAGAACTCAATCGAGAAAAACTTAAACGAGGAGAACTGGAGATGTTCCAAGATTTCTTCAAACAAGTATCGGGCAATGACTTAACAGCAGACCAACAAGCCGCCATTAAACAAATTATTACGAACACCGTTAACTCTCAAGAAGGTGGCTTAGCATGAAACCTTTAGATCTTGTTTTACAAGCCTTTGGCCCATTTGCACATAAAGAACACATTGATTTTAACGCCTTAGGCACTAACCCCCTATTTTTAATCAATGGCCCAACCGGCGCCGGGAAAAGTACGATTTTAGACGCGATTTGCTTTGCCTTATATGGCCAAACGACAGGAGCAGAACGGGAAGGCGCCCAAATGCGCTGTGATAATGCCGCCCCAAATTTACTCACAGAAGTCATTTTAGATTTTAGTTTAAACAGAAAAACCTACCGTATTAAACGTATTCCTGCACAAGAACGCCCAAGAGCCAGAGGCGAAGGCACCACGACTCAAGTCGCAGAAGCCTACCTTTGGGAACTTGATGAGACTGCAGAAGGCAAACTTATTGTTGACCGAAGAATAAACGAAGCAAACACTAAAATTACAGAATTATTAGGCCTAAATGTCGAACAGTTCAGACAAGTGATTGTATTGCCCCAAGGTAAA
>CAIXDX010000105.1 GCA_903918335.1 uncultured Methylococcaceae bacterium
AATTTAAAGGCTTCATTGATGCCTTCCCTACGGTAATCTAAAGAGATACCATCGACAAATTCTAAGTCATCTTTTGATACGATGACTTTGACATCAAAATTTTCAAAAACATTATCATTCGTTACTTTTTGCATCCTAATTGCTTTGTGTGTTGAATTTTACACAGTGCTACGGTAAATAATTTTATCATTTAAAAACAACATCTTATTCGGTTGCTCAGCGCAAATATCTGTTTTACACTTTTTATCCATTTAAATAAAAAGGGTAGGGTGTTAGGCAAATGTTAGGCAATTCAAATTTTGTGCAACAAGAAGTACACGATGACGGTGCACTGTTATTGTTTATGCGAAAAGGCGTATTTCAAGCTCGAATATACTTGGGTGAGCGTAAGTACATTTTTAAAAGCTTAAAGACACGTGATTACGATACCGCACTTCGTTTAGCTAAAAAGATGCTGTTTGAAATTGAGTATAGAAAAGAAGAAAATTTACCCTTACACAAATTAAGCTTTAGCACAGTCATAAATGAATATGTTGCATTACGTCAGCAAGAGTATGACCGCAGTCAGTTAGATATAATCAATACATCTACACATCGTAAAACGAGCATCTATATGCTCTGTCAAATTAAACGTGTTTCAAAGTTTTGGCATGAGTACTGCGGGAAAGTGGCTGTTGAAAGAATAGACAATGCAATACTGAAAGACTATG
Source organism: uncultured Methylococcaceae bacterium (assembly GCA_903918335.1). Classification (GTDB taxonomy): domain Bacteria; phylum Pseudomonadota; class Gammaproteobacteria; order Methylococcales; family Methylomonadaceae; genus Methylobacter_C. The sequence goes on from CAIXDX010000105.1 coordinate 711, forward strand.
TGCAATGGCGCAAAGACTATTATCACAATAAGCCAAAAGCTGAATGGCCACATGGCGCAAAACCCAATCCAACTGACCATACTTTACAATGGGAAATTACCCTTGCTAAAACAATTTTAAAATATGCTGATGAAAGGCGTTACAGAGGAGGGATTAATTTACCTACATGGTTTTATGCAGCTAAGAAAAAAATTGTTAGACCTCCCTTTAGTGATGAACAGTTAGAGAGAGTGCTGGCAAAGATGAGCGCTATGATTGAAGAAGAACGCCATGTGACTCGTAAGTTTACACGGCAACTCTTGCTAGATTACACACTCATATTAGCAGATTCTGGCATGAGACTAGGCGAAGCAAATAATCTAAAAGTAGACGATGTAAAAAAGTTTGTGGATGAAAATGGTAATGAAAATTATCGCTTTGAAGTAAAGGGTAAGACTGGCAAGCGTGATGTGATTATTAGGCGCAAGGCGAATGATGCTATTATCAGAACGCTTAGTAGAAACAAGGCGGTAGATGAAATTAAAAATAAGCTAGTCAGAAAGAATAATAGGAAAGTGCAGAATATTGATAACTGGTTTTTTAGAATGTATGACGGTAATAAAGTGATTACATTAATTGACCAGTTTAAGAATGTACTAAAGCTTATTGATTTGGAGAAAAATAGGTATGGTGAAGGTTTTACAATTTATAGCTTGCGGCACACGTATGCCGTATCCATGCTACGCAAAGGTGAACCAGTCTACAATATTGCAAAGAACATGGGTACCAGTGTAAAGCTTATTGAAGAGTATTATGGAAGAGCTGCAACATCATTGGTACTCGCCACTAGCTTGGGTGATTAATTAGGATTTCTATATAAGTATTACTCAATTTGAGTAATACCTTTTGTTATGCAGCGTATTGGCTATTTGGTGTTTAAAACGACAGTTTGTGATTGAGATTATTTGGGTACTGTTGATGTATTGCATATATAAAACGGCGTCACTATGCTTTCAAATTATTCTAAGTGCTATAGCACTTTCAACTACAGTTAAAACTTTGTAGTGACGGTGTTTGACGTGTTACTTGAAGCAATACTTTGTTGTGATATGGAAGTGTCGTTTAAAACGACGATTGTTGAATGAGCGTATTTGGTTGAGTGCTTCTGAATTAATAACAAATAAACGCGAATAATAACTTGTGTTTTATTATGACTCACGTATAGTTACTTAATTATTAATTTCTATCACTTGTTATCATTATACAAACTTAAGAGGTTTAATCATGCACAATATAATTTTAAAAATTACTGAATTAATTAGTTTGGCCACATTATTGGTAATAAGTTCGCCAACATATGCTACGAGCCCTCCAAACACCCTAACTGTTACTCCAGCAGGCGCTGCATTAGGCTTTACACTGACACCAATAATTACTAATATCCCTATTTTTGGCAATATTGGCCCCTCATCTGCAATTGCTGCAAAAAATGGAGACATTTTAACTATAGATGGCAATAGCGATTTAATTAGAGTTTATACAAACTCAGACAAAGCAAACGGTTCAAAATTAAAATCATCGCATAATGTTGTTGGAAGTATTGGTACTCAGCTGGCTAGCTTGAATGGCACAATATATGGAAGAACAAATCTAACGCCCTCAACAGGAAACATAATCCAATTAAATGACAACGGTACTGTTGCAAAGACTATAGCTACTAACATTCCTGCAGGGTATCCCTTAGTAGCAGCACCAGCACTTAATTCCCTTTTATTTGGAAGTGACTTAGGTAACGCAGGACTAGGTCAGAATGGATTTTTCTTAATAACCGCGCCAAATGGTGGCACACCATACAATTCTCTTAATCCCGCACCTCAATTTTATAATATTTCAAATGACCCAATTGGTGGCACATTTAACATGTACTTTGATAATTGTTCAGAATCAATATATGCAGAAGCTATCTCTAACTTAGAAAGATTTGCTCTAAGCAATGCTACCCTTACTCATAATTTAGAATTATACATGGAAGGGAGCCCATGGGATGGGGGTGCTTACGGCATAGGAAAGATTGGAGGTAATTCATCATTATATGGGAAATTTGTTATTAGTAATCGATACGATTTAATAATCCTTAATCCTAACACTAATGAACGCACTACAATTCTTACGGGTGGAAATTATGAACAAGGCAGACTTACTCCTCATTCTGATGGCTCACTTTTAATACCAGCTGGAAATAGTGTTTTTAAATTACGCTGTGGCAATGGCTGTAGTTTCCAATAAATATATAAATTACATTTAATCGCCACTTATAATCAGACACAAAAAAGCCCAAATGAATGGGCTTATAGTATTTCAGAATGAAGCCCACAACTATTAAGCGTGGGCTTTTTTATGACTAGCGTTTATACGGCTTTGTTATTTTGACTACTCGCAGCTTTAGCTTTTCTACGTGCTAAACGACGGACATTGGTAGCTAAATTGCGTATCGAGCCATTACAGCCCACAACAATGCTTTCAAGTTCAGTGTCGTTTAAAACGACATCAATATCAGAAGTTAACTGTAATGCTAATGTTTTTAGTTGCGTCTTAGTTGCTGCATTCATTTCTACTAAAATACATCTATCTAACAGCCCTTTATCAAGCTGAGTTAGATTGTTGGTAGTGAGTATAAAAATGGCACGTTTTGTATTTAATGATGACTTTAAGTGTACTAGTCTCGACTTAATCTGACACTGGGCTTGAAAAAGAGAGCGTTACCGATTTAGATATATGGGTGTCGAATCCTTAATCTAAATCAAAAGAGGTAACACTCATGCACTATACTAGCAACCCTATTATTAAACATAA
>CAIXDX010000106.1 GCA_903918335.1 uncultured Methylococcaceae bacterium
TACAAAATTTAAGCTGGCTGTATGTCGACGTTTGCCTCCCCAGCGTCCAATGAGGAAAAAGAGCGGTATTAAGGTGAGTTCCCACGCTATATAGAAGAGTGCCCAGTCTTGAGCCAAAAATACACCCAATAAGCCAAATTCAAGTAACAAAATACACAGGTGATAACCCTTGACGCTTTTAGATAGCTTATAAGACGCTAGTAAAGAAGTGGAGGTTAGGAGTGTTGCTAGTATGAGCATAGGCATGGACATACCATCGATACCTAAAGCATAAGCGCTGCCTAAATTAGGATTAAGCGGGTAGTATTCACTAAACTGTAATTCGGGGTCATTTTGTTCATATAACTTAAGCAGCCATAAGCTTATTAAAAATGCCAAGGAGGTACACATATTCGCGATGGTACGGATAAGGATGGTTTTTTGACCAGGTGTAAACGCTAATAGCAGGATGCCAACAGCTGGAGTCCAAAGCAACGCACTGAGAATTCCCATCTTCTAATGTCTCCTTATGTTGTTCTTTAAATAGATCGTAGTAGCACTACACTACTAAAGCTTTTTTTTTGCAAATTGCTCGGTCACTGTATCCTCTATAGCATGTATCCAGCTTATTAACGGTAAACCCTGCTTGATTGAGTGCGTTACCAAACTGTTCGGATGTATGAGTCCAGTACGTGCCTTCTTTTTGGAGTTTTAAAATAGTCCGGTTTGATCGAGCAACAGGTAATCCACGTATAAACGTAGTGACTGTATAAATTAATCCTCTAGATTTGAGTAGGTGCTTGAATATGTATATTGACCAGTCGCGGATATCTATACATCGCCCCGGATCAATAAAATACGCGTTACCATCTGGTGCGATTTTTAAAAATGCCTGCGCTAGGGCTTGGTTATGATGACCGCAGGCGTAGAGGCAGTGTATGGACAGAAGAAGTTGAACCGTACCATTTTGCAATTGAGGAGAGCAGATATCTCCACAGATAAACTCAATGTTTGTAAGATTTAAAGCTTCAGCTTTCTCCTTGGCGCGAGCAATCATTTCGGCGTCTTGATCCATATGAATTATTTTGCAATGGGGATAGTATTGGGCCGCAAGTAGGGAGAATTGACCTGTTCCTGCTCCAAGATCAAGTATGATTCCATCGATTGGAATACATAAGTCTGCCATATAAGCACAAAAGTCTTTTAGTAATTGTTGATAGGCGGGATTTCTATCTGCCATCAGGTCATACACTTTTGCATATTGTGTCCAATTCATTGAGCTATCAGAAGGTTAAGAAATTCGTTTAAGGAAAAATATACTAATAGATTGTCTCATATTTCAATGCTAGACTTTAAGTCAATTTATGATGCTTCGGATTGACAATTTTTCTGGGCTGAAGTGAAGGTCTTTGTATAGTATTTGCTGTATTGGATATTTGGTTATGTAGTTTTATCAAGTATAATTTTAACTCTAAAAGCCAACTGGATGTATGGTTGTAGCCAATAGAAACTTATTTATTAACCTATTACATGTTCATCAATTCACTGCGAACAAGGAGTAAATTATAAAAGTAAATACTTATTTTGAATGTCGCGCGGAAATTGTTTTTCAAGTAATTGAATGGTTAAGTGTGAGCGGCTTTCGGGGGGCATTTGTTGATGGTTAAGGTTAGCAAAATGCGCTTCGTTAGAATGTGTTGTGGTTTGAGCTTTCTATTGTTTTCGCATTCGATTTTCGCGGAGGATTATTCAGTCGCGGAAAAAATAAAAGTAGGTTATTTATATAATTTTACTAAGTTTGTTACTTGGGTAGATGATAATTCTGAAAGTTTTAATCTTTGTGTTTTAGGAAATGATCCTTTTAGTGAGTTAATTGATCCTATTGAGCAACAATCAGTCCAAGGTCGTCCCATTAAATTATTCAGATTAAGTAATTTGTTGGGCCCCAAAAAACAGCCGCACTGTCATATTCTATATGTAAGTTCTTCGAATAAAGATATGCAAATTGTGCAAGACATGACTAATACATTGGTCGTGGGGGAAGGTGCCGGTTTTATAACTCAAGGTGGAATGATTGGTTTCGTAAATAAGCAGGGTAAAATAAAGCTACAAATTAATCTTAAAGTTATAGCAAAGGGCGGATTGAAGATTAGCGCAAAGCTATTGGAGGTTGCCGATATGATCAAGGAAGATATCAATGAATAGTTTTATTGGTAAACTGTCAATCAAACATAAGTTATTGATGACCATAATTGTACCTAGTGTGGTTTCATTATTTTTTGCAGGCTTGCTCTTGGTCATGCTTGAAATTACAGAGTTTCAAAAAAATATTCAAGATAATTTGTCAACCTTGGCCACCATTATTGGTAATCGTAGTACGGCGGCATTATTGTTTCACGACACTGCATTAGCCAATGAAAATCTGGGGGTACTGAATGTTTTGCCCGAAGTTAAAACTGCCTGTCTGTATGATGTCCGTGGGACTATTTTTACTAAGTTGTTGAAAGTCGATAATGCAGGGTTAGGCTGTCCCACGGATATTGTTGAAGAGCAAACCCAATTTCAAACGGTCTATTTACGCATAGTCCAGTCGATTATTGTGGATGGAGAAAAACAAGGTACTGTATATATATATGCTGATTTCAGCGACTTGTTTTTGAAAAAAATACAATTTATCGGAGGGTTATTTCTTGTATTAGTGGGGTCATCGATACTGGCTTTCTTTTTAACGGCACCCTTGTTAAGGCTTATTTCATCGCCCATTAAAAAATTATTGGAAACCGTTAAAACTATCAGCGACACTAAAAATTATTCGTTGCGAGCGGTTAAAGTTAATCATGATGAGTTAGGTGTTCTAGTGGATGCATTCAATGATTTGATTAGTATAGTTGAAACTCAAAATCAGTCTTTGACTCGTGCAAAAGATCGGTATATTGCGCTTTTTGATGATAATCCTACTATGGTATTTAATCTCTCAAACACCGGTGTTATCTTATCAGTTAACCGTACAGGGGCTAAACAATTGGGCTTAGCCGTTGAAGATCTCCAGGATTACTCGATATTTAGTTTTATTAATCCGGGTGATTTGCCCATCATGCAAGGGCTGATTGACTTTTGCTTAGAAAATCCATTTTCTGTGTATAAACAGGAACTCAGATTAATTTGTGAAAATGGACGAATTATATGGGTCAGGACCACCTCTAGGTTATTTGAAAATGAACAACGGTTAAACAGTCTATTACTGGTTTGTGAAGATGTTACTGAGGCACGCGAATTAAGTGAGAAAATTGCTTATCAAGCAAGTCATGATGTATTGACGGGACTTGCTAATCGCGCTGAGTTTGATAAACAGATAAAAGCTGCGTTGGTCATGGCTTATGCTGATAATTCCGAGCATGCTTTGTGTTATCTCGATTTGGATCAATTTAAAGTCGTTAACGATACTTGTGGGCATCAGGCAGGTGATGAGTTGCTCAGGCAATTGGCTGAGTTATTTAGAAGAAATTTACGTAAGGATGACTTTATAGCGCGATTGGGAGGGGATGAGTTTGGTGTATTGATGCATAACTGTGCGTTAACTGATGCTGTTCAGGTTTGCGAAAAGTTATGTAGTATCGTTAATGATTTTAATTTTGCATGGGAAGATAGACGGTTTACCATCGGAGTCAGTGTTGGTATTTCAACAATTAATTTTGCTAGTCACAATACGGTTGATTTGCTTAAAGAAGCAGATTCTGCCTGTTATATGGCAAAAGATAGAGGACGAAACCGAGTGCATGCGTATCGTCCCGATGATAAAGAGTTGGTCTTGAGGCATGGAGAAATGCAGTGGGTATCAAAAATAAAACAAGGACTTGAAGAGAAGCGTTTCTGTTTATACGGACAGCCGATAGTTCCGTTTGTGAAAAATGATGATGGTCTGCATTTTGAAGTTCTTGTTCGTTATCGGGATGATGAAGGACGGATTATCTTACCGGGTGCCTTTTTGCCGGCCGCAGAGCGGTATCACCTATCTCCAATACTGGATCAGTCGGTCATCAGTCAATTATTCGAGTGGGTCGCTAATAGACCCGATTTTCTAGCAAACTTGTCTCTGTGTTCCATTAATTTGTCAGGCGTGTCTCTGTCGGACGAGACTATGCTTGAGTTTATTTCAGATCAATTCAGGCTGTGGAACATTCCGGCTGAAAAAATTTGTTTTGAGATAACTGAAACAGCCGCTATTGTCAATTTATCAAATGCGACTAGGTTTATGAATGTGTTAAGGGAGCGTGGATGTACATTTTCGCTAGATGATTTTGGAAGTGGCTTGTCTTCTTTTGCTTATTTAAGAAATCTGCCAGTCGATTATCTTAAAATTGATGGTTTATTTGTTAAAGATATATTACATGACAAAGTGGATTTTGCGATAGTAAGGTCAATTAATGAAGTTGGTCATATCATGGGTAAAAAAACAATTGCTGAATTTGTTGAAAATGAGCAAATTTTTAATTTGCTAAATGAGTTAGGGGTAGATTATGCGCAGGGGCATGGAGTCGGTAAAGCTATCCCAATTGAAGATATTGGCATGATAAAACCTTTTACTTGGGGTTCAAAATGAACATTAATTCTCGTGTCGTTGGATTTTTTCTAATGAATTGTTTGATTGGCTCTAGAATTGTATTGGCTTCAGACAGCGGAATGGATGATTATTTTGCTATGTCACCAGCGCAATTGGCTGAGCTTCCAGTCTCTATTGCTACAGGAACGCCAAGGCCAGTTTTTCAATCTGCCGCAGTGACTAGTGTGGTGACGGCAGATCAAATTAAATCTATGGGGGCAACTGAGTTGCATGAGGTCTTGGAAACTATTCCCGGTGTTCATGCAACCCTTCAGCCAAATAGTTTTGATTATAGTTACAGCATTCGAGGCATTAGTAATGCTGCAAACTCGGAAGTTTTGATATTAATGGATGGTACTCGTATTACTACGCCTTTTGGTGGCACACTGATGAATACGACAGAGTTGTCGTTGGAGTCTATTGCGCGAGTGGAGGTTATTCGAGGACCTGGCTCTGCCCTGTATGGAGCGGATGCCTTTGCGGGCGTTATTAATATCATTACAAAAAAAACGAAGGATATTAATGGCACATCTCTAGGAGTGCGTGTGGGTGATCACGGTACCCAGAGTGGATGGGGGCAGCAGAGTGCTGAATGGGCTGGTTGGGATATTGCGACTAGTTTGCAATATCAGCGCACCGATGGTGATCCTGGGCGTATTTTGGCTGGCGATGCTCAAACAAGTCTTGATCATATTTTTAAAACCCAAGCATCTCTTGCGCCAGGTGCTATGAATACTAACTATGAGACGTATAATGGGCGTCTTAAATTGCAGCGAAAATATTGGGATATTGGTTTTTGGGCCTTCGATTCAAATGGGGGGGCTCGTGCTGGGGTTGCTGGTGCGTTAGATCCAACTGGAAATAGTAGTGGTCAGCAATACTTGGGCGATGTGCGTTTTTCCACAGAAGATTGGCTGGATGACTGGGAGTTGACGGCACATGCCAGTTATTTGAATGCTAGTGTTCAGGGTCATGCAAGTTTATTTCCAGTTAATGCGGTATTACCTATTGGTTTGGATGGTAATATTGGTACTTACGGCAGTGTGCCGATTTTGTTTCCTAATGGTGTTAACACTAATTTGGGCCGCATAGATCAAATACCCTCTTTTGAGGCTGGTTCAAGCTATAAGGGGTTTTCTCAGCATTTACTTCGTTTAAGTTCGGCTTTTCGTTACGAAACTGAAAGCGTAAGTCAAAGCAGTAATTATGGTTATGGCTCTCAGTCAGGTGTTGGTGGTACATTAAACAATTTAACTGGGACAGTCTATAGCTATTTGCCCAGTACGCATCGAAATATTGCCTCGTTGGTAGCGCAGGATGAATGGCAACTGGCTTCTGATTGGCAGTTGACTACGGGGTTACGTTATGACAATTACTCTGATTTTGGCGGCACATTCAATCCGCGTGTGGGTTTGGTTTGGGATATCAATAAACAACTAACCACCAAGTTGATGTATGGGAAGGCCTTTAGGGCGCCTAGTTTTTCAGAACAGTTTACACAGAATAACCCGGTGGTGGTTGGTAATAGTCATTTAAAGCCCGAAACCATAAATACTTATGAATGGGCCTTAAATTACCGGCCTAGTTTGAGTGTGAGTACGGCCGTTAATGTGTACTACTATCAAATTAATAATTTGATAGCACAAGTGCTTAATACAACTCCAGTTGCAAGTGCAGGTATTTATCAAAATAGCGGCAATCAGAACGGTTATGGATCGGAGTTTGAGTTTAACTGGCAATGGAGTTCAAAATGGGATCTAAGAGGCAATTATGCCTGGGTACATGCTTTCAACGAGACAAATCACAGTGTGGTGACCGGGGTGCCTGCGCATCATGTTTATGCGGCGTTGGTTTGGAAGTTTTTGCCTCAATGGCAATTACAGCCTCAGCTTAACTATATAGGGGGTAGGGCTGGCAGTGCAAGTCAGCAGTTGAGTAATTATGAAACTATTGACTTTACCTTTCGGGGTGTAAAGCTGTTCGGGCATCTTAATTTAGCCGCTTCTTTACGCAATGCGCTCGATACAAAATATTATGAGCCTACGGTTTTGCAAATGCCTGCCATGTTACCTATGCCGGGAAGAAGTTTTTATTTCGAGGCGTCTGTTAATTTTTAAGGTATTTTTCCGAGATAGTGTTTGCCGGCAGCTAATCGATTGTAGCTTGGGTGTGGAGGGTGTTTGACACTTTTATGGGGGATTGGAGTGGTGGCTTAATTAGGGTGCCTTTATTGGTAATGATATTCCAGATGTCTTGGTTTTTTTCGGCGATGTAATCAACTGCGTCCGTGATTTTTATGACAGTCGGCCAGCGAATGCCGTGGTAATCAGTCTGTGGGCCAATTTTTGTAAAATTGACACCAAGTTTTGATGCAAAGCGAATCACCGAATGATCAACGATTCCATAAAGATAGTCTATGTTGTTTTCATGGCTTGCTTTAATGATGCAATTGATTAAAGCAATTGTTATATAAGGAAAATTTTGCTTTTTTCCCAAAGTAAAACTTCTTCTTGTAAATGTTTTTGTGATGCAAAATCGAGAGACTTCTGCGAGGTTTTTTCGATTAATTTGTTGGCTTAATGCCATTTTATTAATATCACAATGCTGTTCCAGTGGAAATAAACCGTTTGGATTGTGGGAGTCAGGAAGTATTAATCGAACTGTCGCGATAAAATTCCCAGATTTACGGTGAATTACCAGATATTGGATGGAGTTCTTGTCGAATTCATCGGATTCTAATTTGTCGGGATACTCATTAGGGTTTAAAAACATATTCTCAACACAATAAACCTGATAACGTAGTTTATAAGCCTCATTTTTGAGTTCATCATTGTTCGCAATAATTATGTCAAAATAATTATCAAAAGAATCAAAGAAATTAATAGTCAATTGATAGTCTCATGGGTGATATATATTCAGAATTTCATTGTGTGTACTCTGGTCTTTATAGAAAAGACGTAAAGATTGTAAGATCTAATTATATTCATGGCAACTTTTACCAGTATTTTTTGGTCAATAATTAATTTATCAGTGATATTAAATGGTTGTAATTCAATGAATCATCTGTGCCACTCAGTTTAATGAATAACCAAGTGCTTTACTATGAATTTAAATAGTACTATAATGGTACACAATTAATGGGGGTGAGATGTTACGAGTCAGTAAGTTAACAGATTATGCAACAGTCATATTAAGTTTAATGGCTAAAGAAGATGCGCAAGTCCGAACTGCTGTGGATTTAGCGGCCGTGACAGGAATTGCAATTCCAACGGTGAGCAAGATATTAAAGCTATTGGTTAATGCAAAAGTGCTGATTTCTACCCGAGGTGCCAAGGGGGGTTATGCTTTAGCTAGAAACCCTGAGGCGATTACGATTGCAAATGTGATCAGTGCCTTAGAAGGCCCGATCGCTTTAACTGAGTGTAGTATTTCTCAGCAAGGCTGTGAGCAAGCTTCGGGTTGTGATATTCGAGGTAATTGGAATTTAATCAATCAAGTGATTCATCATGCCTTAGAGTCTGTTACTTTGGCTGACATGATTAAACCTTCTGCGGTGCAGAGTTTGGCATGGAAGCAAGAAGTCTTCATTCCTGTTGCCAGTTTATATCGTTAGTTAATTTACGGAATTAACTCACTTTACGTATTTATAGAGAACTTTTATGTCAGCAAGTACCCAAGAAATTAATAATCTTATCAATCAAGAATACAAACAAGGTTTTGTGACGGAGCTAGAAACAACAACCTTTTTACCAGGTTTGGATGAAGATGTTATTTCTAAATTGTCTAAGATTAAGAATGAGCCTGAGTTTATGCTCGAATATCGTTTAAAGGCTTTTAGACATTGGCAAACGATGAAGTCACCCGAGTGGGCTTTTGTAAAGTTTGATCCGATTGATTATCAGGCGATTAGTTATTATTCTGCGCCTAAGCGCAAAGAAGATGGTCCTAAAAGCTTGGATGAGATCGATCCACAAGTTTTAGAAGCGTATAAAAAATTAGGTATTCCTTTAGATGAGCAAGAGCGTTTAGCGGGTGTGGCGGTTGATGCGGTATTTGATAGCGTATCAGTGGCTACAACGTTTAAAGGTAAGTTAAAAGACGCGGGTGTTATCTTCTGTCCGATATCTGAAGCTTTGCGTGATCATCCAGAGTTGATTAAAGAATACTTAGGTTCGGTGGTTTCACACACGGATAATTATTTTGCCGCCTTAAATGCAGCCGTATTCACGGATGGATCATTTGTTTATATCCCAAAA
>CAIXDX010000107.1 GCA_903918335.1 uncultured Methylococcaceae bacterium
ATCAGACACAATCTTGAGTTAGAATAATCACACATTAACCTAGTATAGAAGTCAAGATATGCAAATCGTACTCGCTAACCCTCGTGGATTTTGTGCCGGTGTTGACCGTGCCATTGAAATTGTTGATCAAGCCATAGAAGCATTTGGTGCCCCTATTTACGTTCGCCATGAAGTTGTGCATAACCGCACAGTGGTCGATGGCTTAAAAGATAAAGGCGCTATCTTTATCGAAGAGCTTACCGATGTTCCGGTCGGTTCTTACCTTATATTCAGTGCCCATGGTGTTTCAAAACAAGTGCAACAAGAAGCTAAAGATAGAAACTTAACTGTATTTGATGCCACCTGCCCTTTGGTGACTAAAGTACATATTCAAGTGGCTAAACATGCAAAATCCGATAGAGAAGTTATTCTAATTGGACACGCAGGCCACCCAGAAGTTGAAGGCACCATGGGTCAGTATGATAAATGCACTGATAATGGAGGCATTTACCTAGTTGAAACACCAGAAGATGTCACAAAATTGGTGGTTAACAATCCAGACAACTTGGCTTATGTAACGCAAACCACCCTATCAATGACAGATACCAAAATAATGGTTGATGCCTTACGCGCTCGTTTTAGCTCCATTCAAGAACAGAAAAAAGACGACATTTGTTACGCCACACAAAACCGTCAAGATGCTGTTTTTGAACTTGCAAAAACAGCAGATACGATTCTAGTTGTTGGATCCATAAATAGTTCTAACTCTAACCGTTTACGTGAAATTGCTGAACAATTAGGTAAAAAAGCTTATTTAATCGATACCGCAAAAGACATGCAGCAAGATTGGTTTGATAACGTTAATATTGTAGGCGTTACTGCAGGCGCCTCTGCACCCGAAGTGCTCGTGCAGGAAGTCATTGCCCAATTGAAAGCATGGGGGGGCACATCCACTGTTGAAATTCAAGGCATTGAGGAGAAAGTGGTATTCTCTTTACCAAAAGGCCTAAAAAAAGAAAAAGAACTGAGTGCCAAACATTGATCTAGAAGCTATTCGGATTGATAAATGGCTATGGATTGCGCGTTTTTATAAAACGCGCAAACTAGCCGCTGATGCAGTTTCGGGTGGAAAAGTTCATTTAAACAAACAACGCATCAAACCCAGTAAGGAAATCAAAACGGGCGCCAATCTCACTATAAATAAAGACAGCCTCACCTGGGACATCACCGTTTTAGGTCTAGCCAAACAACGATTACCCGCCAAAGACGCCGTTTTACTCTATATAGAAGATCCAGAAAGCATGACTAAACGTCATAAGCAAATGGACATTTTGCGAGAGCAAAGAACCTTAGTAGGCTTTAATGCTCCAGAACATAAACCCAACAAAAAAGATCGACGTTTAATCCATCAGTTTAGACAGTTTTAAACTATAAACACGTGGGTGGCTTAGGCAAGCCCGCTAATTTACACGCATATTTTAGAGGCCCCTCTGGAAATAAACGATGTAAATATCGGCTATTGCCCTTTTCTTCACCTAAGCCTTTTGCAATCGCCTTAGTAAACACCCGGGCATTTGGCAAGTGTTTATAGAGCAGATAGTATTCCCTGATATACACAATAATTTCCCAATGCGCTTCCGTTAATTCAATCGCATTGCGTTCCGCTAAGGCTTTAGCCACATCTTCATTCCAATCA
>CAIXDX010000108.1 GCA_903918335.1 uncultured Methylococcaceae bacterium
ATCAATCTTTAGTGTGGGCTGACCTACACCAACAGGCACGCTTTGACCTTCTTTACCGCAACTACCGACACCGCTATCTAATTCAAGATCAGTCCCTACCATTGAAACTTTTGTAAGCACATCGGGACCATTACCAATTAAGGTTGCCCCTTTAACAGGTCGCGTGATTTTGCCATCTTCTATCAGATAAGCTTCGCTGGCAGAGAATACAAACTTGCCGGAGGTAATATCCACTTGCCCGCCCGCAAAGTTCTTAGCGTATAAACCTTTCTTAACCGACTTAATGATTTCTTCTGGATTATGTTTGCCCGCCAACATATAGGTATTAGTCATTCTGGGCATCGGTAAACTGGCGTAAGACTCACGTCGACCATTACCCGTAGACTTAACCCCCATTAATCGAGCATTAAGCTTATCCTGCATGTAACCTTTTAAAATACCGTTTTCAATCAGCACGGTATTTTCAGTCGGTGTGCCTTCATCATCGATACTTAAAGAACCACGACGACCGGCGATAGTGCCGTCATCTACTACCGTACATAAATCGGAAGCAACGCGCTCACCGACTCTGCCACTAAATGCAGAAGTACCTTTACGATTAAAGTCACCTTCTAGGCCATGACCAATCGCTTCATGCAATAAAATACCCGGCCAACCAGAACCCAGCACGACCGTCATATTGCCCGCTGGAGCTTCTTGGGCTTCTAAATTAACCAAGGCTTGACGCACGGCTTCACGGCCATACCCTAAGCCTCTATTGAGCTCAACAAAATAATTGTAATCACTACGACCACCGCCACCCATACTACCCTGTTCACGTCGCCCATTCTCAACCACAATCACTGACACGTTCATGCGCACTAGCGGACGAATGTCTGCAGCCAATGACCCATCTTGATTGGCAACTAAGATAGTTTCATGTACACCGCTTAGACTAATAATCACTTCTTCTATACGATGATCCAGCTTACGTGTTTCTGTATCCACTTGGCGTAGCAGATCGATCTTTTGCTGTTCGCCCAAAGACTTAAGCGGATTAGCAACTGGATAATATTGCACGGTATTCGCCGCATGAATCAACCCAATCTGCGCCTCTTGTCCTTGACGACCTATAGCCCTCACATTATTTGCGGCTTCTAGCAATACTGGCAACTCAATGCGATCACTGTAAGCAAAACCAGTTTTCTCACCTGATACTGCTCTTACACCGGCACCTTGCTCGATACTATGACTACCCTCTTTAATGATGCCGCCTTCAATCACCCACGATTCACTGTGGCTAGACTGAAAATAGATATCAGCCGCATCCACACTTGAGCTAAGTAGCCTAGCCATGATTTTTTCGATATCTGCATCTTGAATACCAGCGGGCACCCATATAGCTTGTTTTGCTAAGTTTAATATTTTCATTAGATCATTAATGGTTCGTAGCGATTTGGATCATGAGATAACTCACTCACCTTAGCCAAACTTTAATTAGTGTGCATGTCCTTTTTTATCTAATTTTTTAGGACGCTCACTCATGGTTTTATAAATTGAATTTAAAAGCTTTTCAGCGCCATCAGCGGGAGGCGTCGTCAGCTTATATTGCTCTTCACTATTTGAGCTTTGTTTAGGCTCTGTGTTATTAGCGATGAGCACTTCTGTTTCCTGACCTTGATCAGTGACAGTTAATACATAGCGTTCTTCGACATGCGAGTCATTTAAATAACTTAAGGTTTTATCTAGAAAACCACTTTCATCTTCTGGGGTTTTATTAGGGTCAAAAGTGACAAAATAGCGGCCTTTGTCATGTTCTCTATCGGTGACCTCTAAATTATCTGCTTTTAATGCATTGCCTAAAGTTTGCCAAGCCACATCAAAAGGTTGCTTTATAACCAAAACGGGCGGCGTAGTGGACTTTATAGAGACCGTAGATCCCAGATCTGTCCCGTCAATATTATGCTTAACAGCACTAGTATCTTTAAGCTTTTCTTCGACCGGCTTACTGACACTAATCTGAGGTGGACGCTCTAACATCTGAGTGTCTCTGTAACGACTATCAGTCGCAGTACATGCATTCAACAAGGGTAATAACAGAAAAAGTTTGAATCTACGCATCATTATCTTCTCAGAAAAAACGTCTATGTCCTAAAGCAGGAAAAGCACCCCGTACTTTATGTAAGCGATCTAAATCTATATCCCCAGAAACAAAACCGCCACCCGTTTTATAACAATCTAAAATAACCCCCCAAGGATCGATAATCATGCTGTGGCCAAAAGTTTTACGGCCATTCAGATGAAAACCACCTTGATTAGGCGCGATAACATAACACAGATTTTCTACTGCTCTTGCGCGTAATAAAACCTCCCAATGGGCCGCCCCTGTTTCAGCAGTAAAGGCTGAAGGCACAACTAATATCTCCACACCCAAATCGGACATTTTTCGGAAAAACTCTGGGAATCGAAGATCGTAACAAATAGCGACACCTAATTTACCAAAAGGTGTATCAAATACTTGTATTTCAGTTCCCGGCTCGATTGCATCAGATTCACGATATTCTTCGTCAGTACCCGGCACTTTGACATCAAATAAGTGAATCTTATCGTAACGCCCCACGCGCTCACCTTTGTCGTTATATATTAGGCAGGCTGCACGCACTTTTTTACTATCATTGGCAGCCATAGGCATAGTGCCCCCCACTATCCAAACGCTGTGCTTTTTAGCGGTGGTAGATAAAAACTCTTGAATAGGGCCAGTACCCTCTATTTCTTTTGCATTCAATTTATCCGTTTCATGCGTACCCATTAAGGCAAAGTTTTCGGGCAGAGCCACCAGTTTTGCCCCTGCTTTGACTGCTTCTGCAATTAACTTTTCTGCTTCTAATAAATTAAAACTAACACTAGGGCTTGATGCCATTTGGATTGCTGCACACTTAGTCATATATCTCTCTTATTTTTGTTCGTTATTTTCCTGCTTCCAAGGAAAATCAGTAATTCCGTACCAAGTCTTCTGAACTAGCCCATCATTTTTATGCAATGGAATAACCTGTGTATCTCCCCATGGACCTTTAATGAAATACTGATACCCAAAGAACATGCCTTCCTGATCCTTACCCGTTAAAGATTGGCCAATCACACCGGTCACTTTATCCACGATTGTACCAGCAATAGGTAGCGCATCCGCACTTTTTGGTGCAACCGTCACTAACTCATCTAGCGTTTTATTAATGAAATCAACTTGACCAGAAATACCAATTTTTGCGGGGATAGCATCAATAGTCATATCTTTAGTGGTTGCCTTACCCCCAAGCAAATCAAAATGGCCCTTAATAGTATTAAACGTTAAGCCCTCATTATAAACATCACTAAAATCTAACTGGAGACGCTTAACCCATTGTGCTACCGCTAAAATACCTAAAACCCGACCAAAACCGGGTTCTATACTTAAAAGACGACCTGACTTAAGCTCTATATCCACAGCACCTTGCAAATCTTTTAATTCAAACTGATAGGGTGCGGCAAACCAATGCCCAGTAAAATCAACTCCTGCTTGAGTTTCCATTATCTCTTTACTGATATCTAAATCAGCTAGCCATTTACCCGTATTAGACACATCTAGATGCCCTTGTATTTGCGTTTCTGAAAGTCCATCCTTAACTTTCCAAATACCTGACATTTTTAATTGTTGATCTTTGCCATTAAGCTGAATAGGTTTAAATACCATCCCATCATTAATACGTTCACTTTCTAAATCCAAACGCCCTAGATTAACACCACGCCAAAATGTGGCATCACTGCTAATAGACAACAAAGGCAAATCATTCGGTGATATATCGTCGTTATGATCCATAACTGAACTGACTACCTTAGACTTAGACCCAGTCTTAGCACTTTTATCATTTAAATCTTTAAATGCCGAAAGATTAACTGAACTCAAATCTAAAACTAGTTTATCTGAGCCCTTAAACTCTTTAGGAATATTTAGTTTACCCGTCGCAAACCCACTCTCTAACTCACCCAGCAAATATCTATCTTTTGGCCTTAAAGTCAAATCAAACGCCCCCAAAGGGGTATCCTTCCATTGTGCCTGCAGACTATGAAGCTTAATTTGCTTGATTTCTAAAGGAGCAGCGTTTTCGTCTTGCTTTTGCGCCGTTAAGCCCAGCCAATCTTGAAAAATAAACGGGGTTTGATTAATTTCAATACTTAATCCAGCCTCCTTTTCTTGATGCACTTCTCCATCACCCAATAACACATCCCCAGAATATAAACGATGCGTCGCCAAATCTAATTGCACAGCCGCTTTTAACTGCTCGTTATAATTTAATTTAATGGGTAAATACTTGTCAGCACTTAAGCCAAATATCAGCTGTAAAGGTTTCTTTTGTGTATTTGTTTTCGCTAATGATTTAGGTAAGTCTAAACTCACGCCTTGCAGATCAGTGTTTATTTCCAAATCTGAAACAGCGCCCTCATAAGGTAATCCTAGTTTTATTTGATAATCTAAAGCCCCCTTTACTCTATCTGAATCCAATAGTGTAAATTGACGTTGCAAATCATCTATTGCCGCCTTACCTGTAATATTTACAAAGGTTTGCTCATGATTCGCTTTGTTGATATTGACTTTAATAGGTTTGTTTAAGGCCTGAGCACGCATCGCATTGATATAAACGCCGCTCTCAGTAAACTCCAAATCCCCATTAATCTTACTCACGATCAAATCTAAGGCATTGATAGTGAGATTAGCATTTCTTAACTGAGCCTTTCCATACACCTTAGGCACCGCATCCTCAGCCAAGGGTAAGGTTAAATCTAAGCTGACGGGAGTAGTTCCTTGCGGGGTAACTGCATCAACAAAGAAGCCCACCTCTGAATTAATCGGAGATGCTTTAAGAAATTTAAAAACATTGGAAATTTCTCCTTCTAAACTACCTTTGACAGTCAATATCTTACTTTTACCCATTTCAGGATTCACTACGGTTGCTTGGGTAATCATTAGATCGTGACTTTTACCCTGAGTAATTTCACAGCGCATAGCACGTTGCTCAACATCAACTGAGCCATTAATATGATTAATAACTGGCCAATTAGGTGAGTAATCTAAACCTAAATCTTCTACATCCACTTTTATTTCGAATACCCCATCTACACTTTTGACCGGATATGTCCCTAAATTAGAAAAATAAAGTAAATCTCCGTGGGTGACTTTCCCTCCTATAAATGCATTACCAAACCACACCACATCAGCAGGCTTCATCACTTTAGTTGGAAAATAACGTTTTAACTCGCCAATATTTGAACTTGTGAATGAAAGTTGCATATCCATAAATGGCTGTTCATTATTCTTAGGTACCCGTAAATTTAAATGCGCTTTAGTTTGAAAATCGGGCAAATTGATTTGCAACGGATCAGTATTAATTTGCCAATCAGTATCTGATTGTAGCCAATCAACTTTGCCATTGAGATCTTGAACTTTTATTTCATTAGCAAATATTTCTGGCACTGTTACGGATAGGTCATGCGCTTTTAAATTTAAAAAACCCGCTTTATCAGTTCCTTTAATATAACCTGAGACATTCACAAGCCCAGGCACTTTAGCGACAGGATTAAGACTTAAATTTTTAAAACTCCCATTTATAGCGAGTTCTTTTTTCGCCACATCACCAAATATTGCAAAATGTTCTAATATGCCTTTAGCTTCAGCCTGCTTAAATAATAAGCTTTGCTCTTTTGATAAAGGCGCGAAATAATCTACAAAACGCGCTAACTCTTCTATATCAATCTGCGTAATATATGCAGCAACTTCTTGAAAATCGTCTGCATCATTAAGTACGCCAGACAAACTAAATACAGCATCAGGCCAAGATTTATCTCCGTTTGCCTCTTTAGTGTTTAACAAAAACTGATTAACATCAAACCGCCACTGCTTATCTTCTAAGCGACCTTTAAACTTAGCTTTTATGTCATTGGCAGTAAACGGATCATGATTTGGAAGTTGGACATGCAATTGCCGAAAATTCAATTCTGCTTGCATCGATACTAATTGAGAATGTTGCAGATTGCTCCACATGCTAATATCACCCACACCCGAATTAATCGAGCCGCTGACAGGTAAATTCAATAACATTAAAGCAGGTAAACTTAGATCTTTACCTTCAATGAAAATCTGGCCATTCAGCTCGGCTGCATCAAAAACATTCCCTTGAAAATTCATGGCGACAACGATATGTTTGCCATATTTTTCCGGTAAATTAGTTTTTATATTAATCTTATGCTGAGAGCCCGCATTTATAATGGCTAAATTAACGTCATCAATTACAACCGCTTTAGAATGCGTCTTTTGATCAAGCCAAGTCACTTCACTGGCTAAAACCTCATATTGAGCTCCTTCCAACAACCATAATGGCTGTTCATCACCCTCTTTTAAGCCGACAATAGAAATACTTCCATCTTCTTTACGCGTTACTGCTAATTTGGCACCGACTAAGCTCACTCGGGATGAGGATAAAACCTCCCTATTAAACAATAAGTCTATTAGGTTAATGCCTAAACGAATTTCTTTTAATTGTATGGCGGGGGGTGCATTTACGACCGTAGAAGACATTTTAATATCTTGCAAAACCAACTCAGGCCTATACCCACGCATATTAGCGCTTAACTTACCGATAGTCAGTGGAACCCCAACTAATTCAGTAACCTTGGCGGATAAGTCGACCTTGTAATTAGCGATGCTTAACATTAACACGCGTAGCGTCGTTAAACTGAGCGCAGTAGCAATTAAAGACCAAAAAATTAAATGCCGAGTTGCCCGTTTAAGATGATGAATCATAAATCCTATTAGAGAAAGAACGCTACTGCATCAAAACGCATATTAGAGAAGTACGACGTCATATTGCTCCTGATTATATTGGGCTTCAACTCTAAATTTAATTTGAACGCCTAAAAATATTTCTAGCTCTGCCAACATATCAGCTTCTTCATCTAGTAACATTTCAACTACTTCATTAGCGGCCAATACCAGCAATGTTTTTACTTTATATAGCCTAACTTCACGAATGATCTCTCTAAAAATCTCTAAGCACATAGATTCAGGGGTTTTTAACACACCGCGCCCTCCACAGGCAGAGCATGGTTCACACAAAATATGTTGCAAACTTTCTCTCGTTCTCTTGCGAGTCATCTCCACCAAACCCAACACGGAAACTTCGGTTATTTTAGTTTTAGCCCTGTCTTTTTCTAAATGACGCTCTAAGGCTTGTAAAACTGACTTTTTGTGATCCTCACTCTTCATATCAATAAAATCAATAATGATGATTCCACCCAAATTTCTGAGCCTTAATTGCCGTGCAATAGTTTGTGCTGCTTCTAAGTTAGTCTTAAAAATAGTTTCTTCAAGGTTACGCCCACCGACATAACCCCCAGTATTTACATCAACCGTCGTCATCGCTTCGGTTTGATCAAAAATCAAATAACCACCTGACTTCAATTTAACTTTACGATCCAAGGCTTTCTTAATTTCATCTTCGACACTATAGATATCAAAAACAGGACACTCACCCGAGTAATGCTCAATCACCGGTACGATTTCCGGCACGAAAACTTCTGCGAACTCTAATAGGCTATGATAAGTTTCCTTGGAATCCACACGGACTCTATCTAAACTTTCTTTGTATAAATCTCTCAGTGTTCTTATACTTAAAGGCAAATCTTTATGAATAAATTGCTTAGGTTTAGCTAAGACAATTTTCTTTAAAATAGACTCCCATAGCTTCAACAAAAAAGTCATATCCGCTATCAGCACTTCTTCTGAGACACATTCAGCGGCAGTTCTAGCAATAAAACCACCACATTTATGCTCTTGTCTGAAGATATCTAAGCATGTTCTTAATCTGATTTTTTCTGCTTCGATTTCTATTCGCTGTGAAACACCTGAATTATTTGAATAAGGCATATACACTTGATAACGAGAAGGAATCGATATCTCAGTGGTTAAACGCGCACCTTTACTCCCTAATGGATCCTTAACTACTTGTACGACGAGTTGTTGACCCTCTCGCAAATAATGTTCTATTTGATCAGATTTCTTTTCCTCTATCTCTTTAGCACACAAATCTGAGATATGAATAAACGCCGCCTTAGGTAATCCAATATCCACAAAAGCCGCTTGCATACCGGGCAATACTCGGCACACTTCACCTTTATAGATGTTACCCACTAAGCCACGCTCACGTGTTCTTTCAATAATGAGCTCTTGTAATACACCATTTTCAATGACCGCGACTCGCGTTTCAGGTGGCGTTACATTGATTAAAATCTCTTCACTCATTTAAGTAGCTCTATGCCTTGTTTTGATAATAACTGGGCTGTTTCGAACAATGGTAAACCAACCACTCCCGAAAAACTACCAACGATTGATTGCACAAATAGTCCCCCCAAGCCTTGAATAGCATAACTGCCCGCTTTATCAATCGGCTCACCGGTTTCCCAATAATCTAACATCTCTTGTTCGGATAAATCCCTAAAGGTCACATCTGTAATACTTAGTGCTTCAAAATGTTCGCGTCCTCTTAGAGATAAGGCACTGACTACCTGATGAGTTTTACCTGATAATTGCATCAACATGTTCAGTGCATCCGTTTGATTCTTTGGTTTGCCCATAATAATATCGCCTAAAATCACAGAGGTATCGGCAGCTAAAACAGGTAATACTGGCTTAAGTTGCTCAACACACAGCGCAGACTTTTCTGCCGCCACTCTTTTGACATAAGCCAAAGGCTGCTCATTAGGCCAAGGCGTCTCGTCCAAATCAACCGCATGGATTTGGTAACTGACCTTAATTTGATCCAAAAGTTCTCTTCGACGAGGAGAGGCAGAGGCAAGAATAATTTGATTGGACATTAACGATGATAAGGATGATTGTTAAGGATGCTCCAAGCACGATATAACTGCTCTGCCACCACAATGCGTACCAAAGGGTGTGGAAAAGTTAATTTAGACAAACTCCATGACTCGCGCGCCACATGTTTAACCGAATCAGCCAAACCTTCCGGTCCACCCACTAACAACGCCACATTTTGACCACTTTCTAACCAGCGCTTCATGGCCTGTGATAATTCTGGTGTGGTCCAATGTTTACCAGGAATATCCAAAGTGACAATATGCGAACCCTGAGGAATAGTAGCTAACATTCGCTCGCCTTCATCTCTGACAATACGAGCCACATCACTGTTTTTGGTCCGTTTACCCGGAGCGACTTCTTTAAGAACCAGTTCACACTCACGCGGCATGCGCTTTGCATATTCATCATATCCTTGCTCAACCCAGCTAGGCATGCGATTACCAACAGTGATTAAATTAATTTGCATGCAAAGTGACTACCATTACCAAAGCATTCTCAGACCAAGTTCTGCGCTTTAAAGTCTGATCGACTTTTATAGCACAAGCAATAAAAAGCCCGCTAAGTTTAATAACTTGCGGGCTTATCTTCTAAACTATAATTTAAATATTAACCTGCTGCTTGCACAGGTATCGATGAGGCAGAACGCACAACTTCATTTTTCTCATTAAAGTAAACTAACTTAGGCTTATGCTGCTCAGCTTCTTGTTCATTTAGCAAAGCATAAGCACAAACAATAATCAAATCACCCGGACAGGCTAATCGCGCAGCGGCGCCATTGACCGAAAATACACCAGAATCATTCTCAGCACGTATCGCATAGGTAGTAAAACGCTCACCATTATTGATGTTATAAATCTGGATTTGCTCGTATTCTTTTATGCCTGACAGGTCAAGAATAGTGCCATCAATCGCACAAGATCCCTCATAACCCAACTCTGAACGCGTCACGGTGGCTCTATGTAACTTCGCTTTAAGCATCGTAATTTGCATAATAAAACACTATAAATACATTTGAAAACCGGACATTATCCATTAAATACATGAGTCCATCAACTATTTAGATATCCGCCCCTTCCCAACAACTTTAATAATTCGAATTGTAATCAATCAGCGCTTTCAGTTTACAAGAAAACAGCCCAGTATAAAAGGCTTACCCCGTCCAAAATCATTATTGTTTTCACAACAAGCACTTATAAAACTAAATCCCAATAAATTGCTTGTCTAAACACCTTTAGAAAAATAAACATTATCGATCAACCGTGTTGAACCCAATTTAGCAGCCACTAAAATCACTAGTTCAGTATCATTATCTGAAGCAGGATTTAAATCCTGACTCCTACAAATACTTAAATAGTCAGGTTTAAAACCAAATTGCACTAAGTTCTTTACAAATTGTTGCTCTATCTCTTCAAAACTCTGACGTCCTGCTATAACCGCTGCTTTTGCTGCACATAAGACCTTATAAAGCTCTGGCGCGACTAACTTTTCTGATTCAGTTAAATAACCATTTCTAGAACTTAATGCCAAACCGTTCGCTTCTCTTACAGTTTCTACCGGAATAATTTGTACGGGGATATTTAAATCCCGAACCATAGTTTTAATCACCGTTAATTGCTGAAAATCCTTTAGCCCAAATAATGCCTTATCAGGTTGTACTATATTAAAAAGTTTACACACCACAGTGGCCACGCCACTAAAGTGTCCAGGCCTAAAAGCACCGCAATATCTTTCTGAAATTCCGCTAACCGTAATCACAGTAGCAGCATCTGGATCATAAACATCTGACACCGAAGGTAAAAATACAGCGTCCGCTCCTACAGTTGATAATTTTTCTTGATCTGCTTGCTCTGTACGCGGGTAAGTAGAAAAATCTTCTCCCACGCCAAACTGTGTAGGATTCACAAAGATACTTACCACGACTCTATCTGCAAGCACCTTAGCTTTATTAACTAAATCAATGTGACCCGCGTGCAAATTACCCATCGTTGGAACAAAAGCGATGCTTTCACCGGCTAGCCGCCATTCTTTTACGACAACTCGAACATCAGGTACGGTATTTAAAATTTGCATAAGCTTTAAAATGCGTGTTCAACGCTCGGAAAATGCTGGGCTTTAACAGCCTCATGATAAGCTTCAATAGCACCCGCAATAGAAGTTGCATCCACCATAAAGTTTTTAGAAAAACGGGGGCGTTTACCGATACCAATATCTAACATGTCGTACAAAACTAATACTTGACCATCACAATCAACACCAGCTCCAATACCAATTACTGGAATAGCCAATTGTGCAGTAATTTCTCGAGCAAGGTCTGCGGGCACACACTCTAAAATTAATAAACTTGCACCTGCTTCTTGCAATTTTAATGCGTCATTTTTTATTTTAGCCGCTTCATTAATATTTTTACCTTGGACCTTATAACTTCCCAACTGATTGATTGACTGCGGCAGTAAACCTAAATGTGCGCATACAGGCACACCAAGATTGACTAAAAAACTCACAATTTCAAAATGCGGACCCTCCAACTTAACCATTTGTACCCCACCCTCTTGCATTAATCTCGCGGCATTCTCAGCTGCAATAGCGGGGGTTGTATAAGTCATAAAGGGCAAGTCTGCAATCACAAAGGCTCTTTTTCTGGCTTGAGTAACACAACGACTATGATAAGCCATCTCATCAATAGTTACAGGCAAAGTCGTATCGTGCCCTTGAACCACCATACCTAAAGAATCACCGACCAACATTACATCCACACCAACTTCATCAATCAATGCACTAAAACTAGCATCATAAGCAGTTAGACAGGAAATCTTTATACCTTCCTGCTTCATAGTCAATAAGTCGTTTATTGTGGTTAATGTCGCGGAGTGTTCTGGATTTAAATAAGTCATGTTAGTTCAAACGTCTAAGTCCGTCTAAAGGACATTGCGCCACTAGCTCAGCTAAATTGGCTTTACTTGGGATCAATAAATCGGGGGCAATTTCTTGTAGCGGGTACAAAACAAAAGACCTCTCAGCTAAACCGACATGAGGCACTTTTAAGTCAGGCAGATCAAGTACAACATTACCATAGAGCAAGATATCTAAATCTAAGGTTCTAGCTCCCCATCTCTCACCTATTCGAACTCGACCTTGCGCATTTTCTACAGACTGCAAGCTTCGCAACAAGACTAAGGGCTCCAATGAAGTGCTTATGGCCATCACTGCGTTAACATAATCAGGTTGATCTTGTGGCCCCATCGGTAAACTTTGATACAAGCTAGAAAATGCAAGCTCTTTAACGCCCTCAATCTGAGTAATTGCTAAACGAGCTGAGTTGATTTGTGCAATCGGGTTTTCAAGGTTACTGCCTAAACCTATGTAAGCAGTGATAAGCTCACAAGAGATGTTATTCATAATTAGTTCGATTAGTTAACAGAAAAAGCTAGCAAATTAAGCTGTTAGCTTTAAGCCTCATTGCCTGGGGATGTTTTTTTAACGCGAGATCTATAACCTCTTTTTCGATTAGACTTCCCGCCCGTACTTTTGCGTGGTGGCTGAGTCATTTTCCTTTGATCATTTTCATTAGCTAATTGATATTTACCCCACCAATCTGCCAACTCCTTATCAGCACCACCAGTTTCTGCTCGTAGCAATAAGAAATCATAACCCGCTCTAAAGCGTGGATGGGTAATTAATCGACTAGGTTTTGAGCCATAACGCGAATTAAATTTACTCTGTAAAGTCCAGACTTCTCGCATAGCCATTGTTATATGTCTAGGTAATGCTGTACTTTTAACTTGCTGAGAAATAATCTCATTCGCTGCATCCTGATAGGCAATATAATCAGGCACACCGCGCGTGATCTTTTCCACAGCTTTTGTTTGTACAGGTTCCCATAAAAAAGCCGCAAATAAAAAATAAGACGTCACCGTTTTACCATCAGCAATTCTGTTATCAGAATTTTCTAAGGCTTTAACTAATAGCTGTCTAGGAAAACCATCCTCTTCGATGGCTAAACTCTGTTCGGTAGCCGGAAACAGTTCTTTAAAAAGACCATAATGTCTAAGCATTTCAAAAGTCTGCAGACCATAGCCAGACAAAAATAATTTTATTGTTTCATCGTAAAGTCGAGCGGAGGGAATACTAGATAACAAATCAGCCACTTTATGCATGGCTTGCTCACATTTTGGATCTATACTGAAGCCTAATTTAACCGCAAACCTTACCGCACGAATCATCCGCACAGGATCTTCTCGGAATCGAGTTTCAGGATCACCAATTAATTTTAACTGTGCCGCTTTGTGATCAGCCATACCATTGACATAATCAACCACCGAGAAATCTTTAATATTGTAGTAAAGTGCATTAACGGTAAAGTCACGACGCCAGACATCTTCCTCAATAGTGCCATAGACATTATCACGTAACAAACGCCCCTCATTATTAAGGACTTGCTTTTCATCATTACTTGATTCAGCCGCACCTCTAAAAGTAGCGACTTCAATTACTTCTCTACCAAAGTGAACATGCGCCAGACGAAAACGCCGACCAATTAATCGACAATTTCTGAAAACCTTTTTAATTTCTTCAGGGTCAGCGTTAGTCACGACATCAAAATCTTTAGGCTCACGCCCTAATAATAAATCGCGGACACAACCACCTACTAGATAGGCGCTATAACCTTCTTTTTGCAATTTATAGAGAACTTTCAGCGC
>CAIXDX010000109.1 GCA_903918335.1 uncultured Methylococcaceae bacterium
GCCTATTCTGGAGGCTTAGATACTTCCATTATTCTTAAATGGTTACAAGATGTTTATGATTGTGAAGTCGTTACCTTTACTGCTGATTTAGGTCAAGGTGAAGAAGTAGAACCCGCGCGCGCAAAAGCACAAGCAGCTGGTATCAAAGACATATTTATTGAAGATTTACGTGAAGAATTTGCCCGTGATTATGTCTTCCCCATGTTTCGCGCTAACACCATCTATGAAGGTGAGTATTTATTAGGTACTTCTATTGCACGCCCATTAATTGCTAAACGCTTGATAGAAATTGCTAATCAAACCGGTGCAGAGGCTATTTCTCATGGTGCAACTGGTAAAGGTAATGATCAAGTGCGTTTTGAATTGGGTGCTTATGCCTTAAGACCTGATATTCATGTCATTGCGCCTTGGCGTGAGTGGGATTTAAATTCTAGACAATCTCTTTTGGATTACGCTGAAAAACACGGTATTTCTGTTGAGAATAAAAAAGGTAAAACATCACCTTACTCAATGGACGCTAATTTATTACATATCTCTTATGAAGGTCGTATCCTTGAAGATCCTTGGACAGAGCCAGAAGAAGATATGTGGCGTTGGACAGTATCACCAGAAAACGCACCTGATAAAGCCACTTATATTGAGTTAACTTATCAACATGGTGATGTGACTGAGATTGACGGTGTGTCTTTATCTCCTGCGACTGTTTTAGAGCAATTAAACAAAGTAGCGGGTGCAAACGGTATCGGTCGTTTAGATATCGTAGAAAATCGCTATGTAGGTATGAAGTCGCGTGGTTGTTATGAAACACCCGCAGGTACTATCTTATTAAAAGCCCATCGTGCGATTGAATCATTAACTTTAGATAGAGAAGTAGCGCATTTAAAAGATGAATTAATGCCCCGTTACGCGTCTTTAATTTATAACGGTTACTGGTGGAGCCCAGAGCGTAAGATGCTACAAACAATGATTGATGAGTCTCAAGTATCGGTTAACGGTAAAGTAAGACTTAAATTATATAAAGGTAATGTGATCGTAGTAGGAAGAGCTTCTGATACGGATAGCTTATTTGATGAAAGTATTGCTACGTTTGAAGATGATGGTGGTGCTTATAATCAGAAAGATGCAGAAGGGTTTATTAAACTAAATGCTTTAAGAATGCGTATAGCTGCCGCTAAAAGATTGCGTTAATTAAGGTTTAAAAAACGCAGGACAAATACTATTTAGCTTGTATAATTGCCAGCTAAATAGGCACCAATAAAAATAACAACGTCCTGCCAAGACATAATTTATGAGCTTGGTTTGAGGGGAATCTAATAATGAGTGAGTTGCGTGAGACAGAAACAGAACTTATAGTTCTGGAAAGAATACCCTCGCATCAAGCTTTGATGAAAGTTAATCGATGGTTAACGGCTATCATTTTTATATTGATGGCAGTTATTATTGTGGCTGGCTTTTATTTGATTCCTGATCAGGATGTAAATCGCCTTAAAAGTTCTGATATAAGAATTTCTGAAGCTAATCCGGTTTTATCTGCAGAAGTTAATACTTTAAAAGGTCAGTTTGTTGGATTAGTCAGTGGTTCGATCGAAAGTAAATTAAGAACGCTAGAAGAAAGTATTCGAGTAGGTTCTGTGTCTAACTCTTTAGGTACGCTTGAAGATTTGAAGAACGAAGTACAGGTTTTAAAGTCTTATTCGGAATCACCCAAAGTAATTTCAACAACGGTGCCTAATGAACAAATTGTGCAAGAAATGCATAGTTTAAAAAGGTTAGTGTATTTGACTTTAGCATCGTGTGGCTTGATGCTGGCTGCAGTGGGTGGTGTATGGTTGAATAATCGTTATCGATTACCCAAGAAAGAAAATGTGACGCAATATTTGGCAAGAAAATAGCCATTTGATTGTTTTAATA
>CAIXDX010000110.1 GCA_903918335.1 uncultured Methylococcaceae bacterium
GCTTTCTATTGATGTCATAACTTTCCTAAACAGTAAATATTGAGGAAGTTTGGCATGATAAGAATGAACAATAAATGACGTCGAGATTTAAGCGCTTACCAAATATCAATATAAAATTTGTATATTACTTCTTGAAAATGAATGAGCTTTATTTTCAAAATCTCGGTAGAAAAATGCAGATGCCTCAAATTGCAACGCCTGATGTTCGGTGACAACTACATTGACAATTTCCGTCTATAGATGCTAAACCACAGGATGAAAGTTAAGGATAGGCGTTAACGATAGACGCATACACTTCTTTTTTACATTACCGGTACTTTTACTGGGCGTTGTCTGTGTAATAACAACCAATCACCGGTTTCGATTAAGGCTTGTTTGCCTATATCAATAAATAACTGATCTATCTCTGCGGCATGTGCTTCATTAAGATTTTCTAATTGTTTTTCGCAGAGGCCGTAATACTGACCCATACGTAAATAACGTTTGGCATGCTCATCAAAGGCCATGGTGTCTAAATAAATCTTAATAGATGGCACCATACACAAGATAGCCCCAGAAGTGGCTAATAAACCATTAAGCAAAAGAGATTTCCATTCAATCGTTAAGTCAGGATAAAGCCATTCATAAGCGATTGCAGAAAATAGCATTAATCCCAAGCCGGTAAAAAAGCATTGCTTCATTCGGCGAGTTAATTTCTTTTCTGCCCGGGCATCAATTCTGGCTTTACCTAAGCGGCCTTTGGTTTGGTCGCCTATAAAATAAATTCGTTGATCTCTTACCCAACGCTCAATAATCCATAGATGGGATTTTTTATGGGTTTCGATAGTGGATGATAATTGAGAGGCGGTCATAGCGTGTCTAATCCATTCAAGTTCATCACGTTGATCTCTTAAAAAATAATCGGCTGCTGGTAAGTTAACCCCCGCAGCATGCCAAAAGAACTGCACTCTTAAGCCTTCGGCTAGCGCACGATAATCCAGATACTTTTCTTCTAAACGTTGGCGCTGAGATGTTCTATATAACCAATAAGAAATGCCACCCAAACAAAGACTACCGACCAACAAATACCATTGCAAAAAGAAGCCGTAACTTTGCTGGCTGATAACAGCAGATAAGGCAAAAACTACTAGAGCCAGAAAGTTTTTATGGCGTTGGCTTTGTGCATAAGATGACATAGCATCACTTACTGCAAATAAATCAGCGATGCGTTGAGCTTTGGAATCTAAACTATCGTAAACCGTGTCATCACCTAATAGATATTGACGACTGGTTAAAACTGAATCTGGATTTGCATGACTAAACGCCAGCATATTCTCATTAAAGTTACCCAAACTGAGTAAGCTAAGTTTCCAGCGCTTTTCTAACCAAGCTTCATCATTAAAACTGACATGTGGCCAGAGTGTTTCTACAGCACCGACTTGTTCAATACCTATGGCTTGGGGCTGAGAAGTTCGTCGGGTTAAAATATGCACTACCGGACGATAACTGGGTAAGTTTAAAGCAGAGGTTCTATCAGCGGATTTATCAGAGACACCTTGTAAAAAATACCGCACCACTTGCGAAGTGCCCCCCGTTTTTTCCTGTTTATCACCATCCCAGAGTGCAAATAAAACATGAGAGTTTTGTGCTAAATAAAAGCCTAGTTGTTCGTAACA
>CAIXDX010000111.1 GCA_903918335.1 uncultured Methylococcaceae bacterium
AGTTTGATTTACTATTCGAACGTTTCTTAAACCCAGAACGGGTCTCTATGCCTGACTTTGATATCGACTTTTGCATGGATCGTCGAGACGAAGTAATTGATTATGTAGCACGGCACTATGGTCGAGACCATGTTGCTCAAATTATTACTTATGGCTCTATGGCGGCAAAAGCGGTCATTAGAGATGTCGGCCGAGTATTAGGTTTTGGCTATGGCTTTGTCGACAAATTAGCCAAATTAATTCCATTTGAAATTGGCATGACGCTGACAAAGGCGCTACAAGACAGCCCTGATCTTAAACACCTTTACGATACGGAAGAAGAAGTTAAAGCCCTGATAGATATGGCACTATCTTTGGAAGGTACCGTTAGAAACGCCGGTAAACATGCTGGTGGTGTGGTGATATCTCCCACTAAATTAACAGACTTTACCGCCCTTTATTGTGAACAAGGTGGCGGAAATTTAGTCACTCAATTTGATAAAGATGATGTGGAAGCCGTGGGTCTAGTCAAATTTGACTTTTTAGGCTTACGTACTCTAACGATTATTGATTGGGCACTGCAAGCGATTAACGCTAAAAAGCGCTTAGCCAATGAAGAACTTGTCGACATTACTACAATACCCCGTGACGACCTTGCCTCTTATGTACTCTTAAAAAATGGTCTAACCACTGCTGTGTTTCAGCTTGAATCACGAGGTATGAAAGAACTGATTAAGAAACTGAAACCGGATTGTTTTGATGACATTATTGCCTTGGTAGCGTTATTTAGACCAGGACCACTCGAATCAGGCATGGTTGATGATTACATCAACGTTAAACACGGTGCAGAAGCCGAATACGCACACCCTTTACTTGAACCCATTTTAAAACCGACTAACGGCGTTATTTTATATCAAGAACAGGTTATGCAAATCGCCCGAGAATTAGCACATTACACCTTGGGCGGTGCTGATATGCTGCGCCGCGCTATGGGTAAGAAAAAGCCTGAGGAAATGGCAAAAGAGCGAGAAAAGTTTACTTCAGGAGCAATTGCCAATCAGATTGATGAATCCATCGCCACCTATGTATTCGATTTAATGGAAAAGTTTGCGGGCTATGGTTTTAACAAATCACATTCAGCCGCTTATGCTTTAGTCGCTTATCAAACGGCATGGCTTAAAACTCATTATCCTGCCGAGTTTATGGCCGCGGTTTTATCTTCTGATATGGATAACACCGATAAAGTCGTTATATTGATAGAAGAATGTCGACAAATGAAACTGGTGGTTTTACCACCGACTATTAATGTTTCAAATTATCGCTTTACTGCAAACGATCAGAATCACATTGTATATGGATTAGGCGCTATTAAAGGTGTGGGTGAAGCGGCTATTGAAGATATTATTAAAGAACGTGAGACTAACGGGGCGTTTTTAAATCTTTATGATTTATGTAAACGCGTCGATTTACGCAAAGTGAATCGACGTGTTTTAGATGCCTTAGTAAAAGCCGGTGCTTTTGATGAATTTAGTCCTAATCGAGCGAGCCACTTAGCAGAGTTACCCACCGCGTTACGCGTGGCAGATCAACATGAAAAAATGGCTCAGACGGGTCAGAATGATTTATTTTCTTTAGCAATAGACAGTACATCTCAAGCTAATGACGCTAACACCGACTATACCACTAGCGTAGAACCTTGGACTGATAAAGAGCGTTTAGCCGCAGAAAAACTTACTCTAGGTTTGTTTCTAACCGGTCATCCTATTGACCAATATGAAAATGAACTAAAACATTTTACACATGGAAAAATAGGTGGCTTACAAATCACTCGAGGGAAAATGGAAGCCCGTGTAGCGGGTATGATTGTAGATGTTCGTACCCGCCAAACTAAGCAAGGTAAAACCATGGGGTTTGCCACTTTAGATGATAAAACAGGACGACTAGAATGCGCATTGTTTGGTGATACTTATGACCAATATCGAGAACTTTTTTCTAAAGATAATCTAATTATTGCAGAAGGCGGCTTAGCCATTGATAACTTTTCTGGTGCGCTACGCTTAACCGTCGAAAAGCTTTACGATATTAATCAAGCCAGAGAAAACTATGCGAGAGCCTTAGTGATTAACTGGTCTAGCTCAGAAAATGAACCTACTAATAGTGAATTCTTCAACAAACTCAATGAAACGCTGAGTCCATATAAAGGCGGTAATTGCCCTATCGGCATCAATTACACGTCAAATAAAGCCAAAGCAAGTTTGCAGTTAGGAGACGCCTGGCGAGTTCATCCAACAGATGATTTAGTCAGCCGTTTAAGATGGTTATTAGGGACTGATAATATTGAGATTCGCTACAAATAAGTTAAAAAGGGCGCAATCATTGCGCCCTTTTACGTTAAAACTTATTCTGCTGAAGAATTATCTGGCTTAACTGATTCAACATTATGAACAACGGGTTCTGAAAAACTAACCACAGGTTCAGAGTAAGTGACTACAGGTGTAACAGGTGCCAGTGCAGGCGCTTCAAAAACCGTATCAGATCGAGTTGACTCAGCAACTGGCTGAAATGATGCTACATTATCTTCCGCACTTACAATTAGATTAGGTTTTTTATAATTAGGATTACGTGGACGTCTTCGGTTAGGGCCTCTACGATTAGGGTTTCTTTTTTCCACCGCCGGCGCTTCACCTTCAGTCACTTCTGGTTGTACAACTGATTCTACTGCCCCAACGATCACTTCTGATGCTGGCGTAAATACGACTTCAGTTGTTATCACCGCCTCATAATTAGGTTTTTCTTTAACGACTACCGCTTCTGAAACAACCGCACCAACAACAGTTTCACCTTCTACTGCATTATTTACTGGCGCAAGATTACGTCTTACATTACGACCTCTACCGCGCATGTTGCGATTCTGACGCGGCTCTTTAACTTCTGATGGACTTTCATTATTGACTTGAGGTTCTTTGTTTTCAATAATTTCATTACGCTCTTGAGCCACTTCAGGAGCTTTATTACTGCGCTCTTGATTCCCTTCAGGACCTCTATTTCTATCTTGTTGAGGCCTGTTATTACGACCCTCTTGAGATCGTTGACCATTTCTACCACGTCTATTGTTACGATTTCTATTAGGTTGCTGAGTTTGTCCATCCTCAACTCTGTGTGCTTTTTCAACAACAGGTGCAACTACAACTTTAGTTTCTGCTTCAACAGTACTTGGACCAACTAGTTTCTCCCAGAAACGTTTAATTAAACTTACTGATTCGTTCTTAGTTTGGGCGGGTGCTGGAGAATCATGGACAAACTCCTTAACAGCCGCTCTTTCTAGCTTAGGTTTAATTTGTTGAGCAAACTCCGGAATTGCGATTTCTTCCGCTTTAATTTGCATATAACTGGGTTTTTCATCAGCAAACTCTTTCTCTTTAACGCGTTCAATATCGTAAGCTGGCGTTTCAAGATGTTTGCTTGGTAATACGATAATACCTACTTTTAAGCGCGTTTCAATTTGCTCAATGGCATGGCGTTTTTCGTTTAACAAGAAAGTCGCACATTCAATAGGTAAATGGGCGATCACCTTCTCTGTGCCTTTCTTCATGGCTTCTTCTTCAAGAATTCTTAAGACAGACAATGCAACAGATTCTACGTTACGAATAGTGCCCTGACCTTTACAACGGGGGCAAGGTAATTGAGTCGAGTCACCCAAAGAAGGGCGCATTCTTTGACGAGACATTTCCAACAAACCAAAGCGAGAAATACGACTGGTTTGAATACGCGCTCTATCTATTTTAAGCGCATCACGCAAATGATTTTCCACGGTACGTTGATTTTTATTCGACAACATATCGATAAAATCAATGACAAATAAGCCACCTAAGTCACGTAATCTAAGTTGACGCGCGATCTCGTCTGCCGCTTCTAAATTAGTATTTAAGGCTGTTTCTTCAATATCACTACCTTTAGTAGCTCGTGCAGAGTTGATATCAATCGATGTTAATGCTTCAGTATGATCAATAACAATCGAACCACCCGAAGGTAATGATACTTCACGGCAATAAGCTACTTCAATTTGAGATTCGATTTGATAACGACTAAATAAAGGCACGGCATCTTGATATAACTTAGCTCTTGGCAAAAAATGTGGCATGACTTCTTTTAAGAAATCTTGCACTAAGCGATAAGAATCTTCATTATCAATCAAGATTTCATCAATATTGCCTCGTAAATGATCACGCAAAGCTCTGATGATCACATTACTTTCTTGAAAAACTAAGAACGGGGCTTTTTGCTCAGTAGATGAACGTTCAATCGCTTCCCAAAGTTGCAATAAGTAATTTAAATCCCATTGCAATTCTTCTGCATTTTTACCACAACCCGCCGTTCTGACGATTAAACCCATAGTATCGGGAATAACCAAAGAAGCCATCACTTCACGTAAATCACTGCGTGTTTCACCTTCGATACGTCTTGAAATTCCACCCGCTTTAGGATTGTTTGGCATCAATACCAAATACGTACCTGCAAGACTGATATAAGTCGTTAAAGCCGCGCCTTTGTTACCACGTTCTTCCTTTTCTATCTGAACGATAATTTCTTGGCCTTCTTTAATCACATCCTTGATAGCAGGACGACGACCATCTTCAGTGGGTTCTAGAACCTGACGATATTGCGGGGCAATTTCTTTGAAGGGTAAGAAACCGTGTTTTTCAGCGCCATAATTAATAAAAGCAGCTTCTAAACTAGGTTCTACCCGAGTGATAATACCTTTGTAAATATTAGATTTTTTTTGTTCTTTTGAAGGGATTTCAATGTCAAAATCATAAAGTTTTTGACCGTCTACCAAAGCAACTCGCAGTTCTTCTGCCTGCG
>CAIXDX010000112.1 GCA_903918335.1 uncultured Methylococcaceae bacterium
CGCAGCAATGCTTAATCTCCTGACAACACTCAGGAGCGGATTGAAACATGGCAACAAAAGAAGATTTTTACAAACTGCTTAACATTGATAAAAATGCCAGTGATGCGGAGATCAAAAAAAGCTACCGTAGTTTGGCGATGAAATATCACCCTGATAGAAACGCTGACAATCCAGAAGCGGCTGAAGTCAAATTCAAACAAATTAAAGAAGCCTACGAAGTTCTATCAGATCCCAAAAAGCGTTCAGCTTATGACCAATTCGGTCATGCCGGTATTGATCCCTCTATGGGCGGTCGTCCGGGCGGCTTTGGTGGGGCAGAAGGATTTAGTGACGTATTCGGCGACGTATTTGGTGACATCTTTGGTGGTGGCAGACAACAACGTAGCAGCGCACAACGCGGATCAGACTTACGTTACAACCTTGATTTAACCCTAGAAGAAGCAGTTGCTGGCACAGAAACTAAGATTCGCATTCCTGTCTTAGTCACCTGTAAAGTATGTACAGGTACAGGCGCTAAAAAAGGCTCAGAACCTGTTATCTGTACAACGTGCCATGGACATGGTCAAGTACGTATGCAACAAGGCTTTTTCTCAGTACAACAAACCTGTCCAACCTGTCGGGGTACAGGCAAACAAATCAAAGATCCTTGTAACTCTTGTCATGGAGAAGGTCGTGTACAAGACACAAAAACCCTCTCGGCTAAGATTCCAGCGGGAGTGGATACAGGTGACAGAATTCGCTTAAGTGGCGAAGGTGAAGCCGGTGAACGCGGGGGCCCATCGGGTGATCTTTACATTGAAGTCCGCGTAAAAGATCATGCTATCTTTACCCGTGATGGCGCTAACTTATATTGTGAAGTCCCCATAAGCTTTGCTACGGCATGCTTAGGTGATGCCATACAAGTCCCAACCTTAAATGGCGAAGTAAAGCTCACCATTCCACCAGAGACCCAAACCGGTAAATCCTTTAGATTACGTGGCAAAGGGGTTAAACAAGTCCGTGGCGGTGCTATCGGTGATTTAATCTGCAAAGTAAAAATTGAAACCCCTGTACAACTCACTAAAGATCAAAAAGCATTAATCGAAAAACTGGACGAATCTTTATCCAGTGGTGGCAAACATCACAGCCCACAAGAACATACATGGGTGGATGGCGTTAAAAACTTTTTTAATAACTTAACGGGTTAAATCATGATACGAATTGCAGTCGTCGGCGCCTCTGGTCGTATGGGCTTATGCCTGATTAAAGCCGCCGTTCTCGCGGACAAAACCACCTTAACGGTTGCTGTCTCTCGACCAGGCAGTCCCGCTATTCATAAAGATGCAGGGGACTTAGCAGACATTGGTACTTTAGGCATCACCGTTGTTGATGATTTAAGTGCGGTACTTGATCAATTTGATGTATTAATTGATTTTACGCGCCCCGAGACCTCTATGGACATTATAGAAATATGTCGAAAATCGGGTAAGAAAATAGTCATCGGCACAACAGGGTATACAGAAGACCAAAAGGCCAGCATTGCTAAAGCCGCAAATGACGTAGCGATCGTACTGGCACCTAACATGAGTGTAGGTGTTAACTTATCACTCAAGTTACTCGAAATGACCGCTAAAGTGATGGGTGATTACACCGATATCGAAATCATAGAAGCCCATCATAGACATAAAGTAGATGCCCCCTCCGGTACCGCTTTACGCATGGGTGAAGTGATTGCGGATACCTTAGACCGTAACTTAAAAGACTGTGCAATTTATGGTCGTGAAGGCAATACCGGCGAAAGAAACCGAAAAACCATTGGTTTTTCTACGATTAGAGCCGGTGACATCGTCGGGGATCATACCGTCATGTTTGCTGACGAAGGTGAACGCGTAGAAATCACGCACAAAGCCACGAGTCGTATGACTTTTGCTAATGGCGCCATTAGAGCTTCCGTCTGGTTAAAAGATAAGCCTAAGGGCTTGTTTGATATGCAAGATGTTTTGGGTCTTTCTTAAATAAGAGAT
Source organism: uncultured Methylococcaceae bacterium (assembly GCA_903918335.1). Lineage (GTDB taxonomy): Bacteria > Pseudomonadota > Gammaproteobacteria > Methylococcales > Methylomonadaceae > Methylobacter_C. Next base: position 2,004 of record CAIXDX010000112.1, read on the forward strand.
TCCCGCTCTTCAAGTAAAAACTACTAAAAAAGCCTCGTTGGGTGTAAACCTAACGAGGCTTTTTTATATGTCAAAGAAAGCAAAATCTCCTCAACCCCGCCTCGCTTTATACCCTCCCCCGCAGTCATTATTTCCAAAAATCAGATATAGATATGAAAAACCATCATTAAATTTTCTAAATAATCGCTGTTATAGTGCATTCCAAGATAAAAACTAAGCGTAGATGCTTCATTATCCCTACGTAAGAAAGGCAAATACCATGAACACAGAGATTAATAAAAACAACCGAAGCCAAGTAAAAATTGAGGTAATTAATCACATCACCTCCATCTTACAAGGCATTCGTTTTGGATCATTAGAAATAATAGTCCATGACGGGAAAATCGTTCAAATCGAACGCAAAGAAAAGATCCGATTTGACGCTAAATAGAACAAATTCTTTCTTCCGTACCAACGGTGAAAAACAATACACAATAATAAATAAATTGCTGCCTGACCGGAACACCGGAAGTTAAAGCCCCACGAGGACAACAACTATGAAACCACTTCATCGCACTGCATTAGCCAGCGTCATTAACCTTATCTTGTTAGGCATGACAGACGTACAAGCGGCTGACTCTCAAGCTTTAGAAAAGCGGATTAAAGAACTAGAAAGTCGTTTAGCAAAAATGGATCAACTAGAACGTCGTTTAGAAAAACTAGACCAACTCAATGCTATCAATAGCTCAGCGCCAATATTAGCTAAACCTACTGTAGCCCCCGAAGTAGAAAAATTAACTAAAAAAGTAAATACACTAGAGCGCAAGTTAGAAGTGCAAGACGAAGTGACTACCGGCGCTTTAGGCAAAATACCTAACTTTGAGGCCGGTTCAGATGGCTTTAAAGTCACATCTACTGATAAAAAACATCAATTACGTATCGGTGGCACGGTACAAACTGACTACAAAACATTTTTAGATAATGCAGCACCGGCAGCGACAAACCCTGCAGGCCCAAATTCCGTTTCACTTAGACAAGCCCGTATGACTTTAGACGGTTATGTCTACAACGATTTGTATTTCAAGATCATGACGGATTTTGCGCAAACCAGCAATACATCAAACCTATTACCTGATGCTTACTTGGACTATAACTATCACCCAGCGGCTAGTTTATTAGTCGGTAAATTTAAACCTTCGATCAGTCTTGAGCGTTTACAAGGTGACGCGGATACTGCATTCTTAGAACGTGGCTTTCCGACCAACTTAGCACCAAACCGTGATTTGAGCATTCAAGTCCATGGTGGATTCGGTTTGCCTGGCTATAAAGCAGAAAGAAACCCTGGCCCTATTGATACAAAAAATGCCTTCACCTATCAAGTGGGTATTTCAGAAGGCACAGGTGATGCGGGTAACGCATTCGGAAATGGTGTGCCAAGCAACAATAGCGTAACCGCTTCTAACAGCACAACTTATGACCCAGTTAAAAACACTTATACCACAACGGTCACACCTGCCTCTTCTGCTAATGATAAAGAGTTCGACGGCCGTATCTTTGCCCAACCTTTCCAACATTCAGGTTATGCTTGGTTAGAAGGCTTTGGATTAGGACTTGCAGGCTCATACTCCAATCCAAATCATCAAAAAATCAATCAACAAACCAGCCTCATAGGCCAATCAACCATTATTGATTACACTGCAGCAAATTCTAGCGTCAACCCACCGGCGGTAGGCACAGCGTTCCCCACAACTAATAAAAGCATTATTACTGCTAATGGAAATTCTTACCGCATTTATCCTCAAGCCTTCTGGTATAGCGGTCCTTTCGGCGTAATGGGTGAATACGTAGAATCGACTCAAACCCTCAATGCAAGTGCTTTAAGTAATAGCAGCAAAGGCAATAACGTTTCACAAACTAACAAAGCGTCTCAAGTACAAATTTCTTATGTAGTGACAGGAGAAGACAATACCTTTGGTGGCGTTAAACCCATGCGTAGTTTTGATCCATTCAAAGGCAGTTGGGGGGCGTTACAGTTAGTAGGCCGCTGGAGTGAGCTAGATGTAGATCAAAGCACTTTTAAAATGCTAGATCCAACTAAGTCAATCAGTAAAGCAACTGCCTTTACTGCAGGGGCTAACTGGTTCTTAAATAAAAATGCATTGCTCCGATTTGATTACGAAGACGTTTCCTTTCTTGGTGGTGCTGGTAAAGATGCTGCTCATGTAACGAACCGTCCTACCGAGCGAATTTTTGCAACCCGTTTCCAATTAGCTTTCTAATCAATTAACCATAGAGAATTTTAATCATGAAAAATAATCTTCTTAAGTTAGTATTTGCAGCATCGCTGTCCATACTAGCAAACAATAATAGCCAAGCAGCGGATGTTAATTTGCTGAATGTATCCTATGACCCAACGAGAGAGCTTTATCAAGAATACAACCCTGTGTTTGCTAAATACTGGAAAGAAAAAACCGGTGATACCTTAAGTATTAATCAATCACATGGTGGTTCGGGTAAACAAGCACGCTCTGTATTAGAAGGTTTAGAAGCAGACGTAGTGACTTTAGCGTTAGCGTATGACGTAGACCAACTCTATCAAAAACGTAAATTGATTCCAGAAAACTGGCAGTCATTATTACCTAACAATAGCGCACCTTATACTTCAACTATCGTATTTTTAGTCCGTAAAGGCAATCCTAAAGCCATTAAAGACTGGAATGACATCGTTAAAGCTGATGTTAGCATTGTAACGCCCAACCCTAAAACGTCGGGTGGCGCACGTTGGAACTTTTTAGCAGCTTGGGGCTATGCGCTTAAGCACAATAACAATGAAGAAGCCGCTGCAAAAACTTTTATAACGCAACTTTATAAAAATGCCGCCGTTCTTGATACCGGTGCACGTGGTGCGACCACTAGCTTTGTCGAAAGAGAAATTGGTGATGTATTAATCACTTGGGAAAACGAAGCGTATATGGTGCTTAAAGAATTTGGCGCTGATAAGTTTGAACTCATCACCCCTTCTTCAAGCATCTTAACTGAACCCCCAGTGGCTGTGGTTGAAGACGTAGCACGTAAACATGGCACTACTGACGTTGCAACAGAGTACTTAAAACACTTATACAGTAAAGAAGGCCAAGAAATTATTGGTAAAAACTTCTACCGCCCAACGGATCCAGAAATTGCTGCTAAATATGCAAAACAATTTAAATCGTTAGAATTGTTTAAGATTGATCAGTTTGGTGGC